>NZ_JBHVXZ010000217.1:0-8008 GCF_042881395.1 Amycolatopsis sp. NPDC058278
CCGTCCCCGCCGCTGGGGGGGCGGGCCCGCTACCACCAGGCGGGGGCGGGGGGGGGCGGGGGGGCGCGGGCCGGGGGGGGGATGGTGGCCGGGGGGGGGCCCGGGCCCCCCCCCCCGCCCCACCACCCGGTTTCAGCGCTTCAGGCTCGGGCGGCGGCGAGTTCTTCGGTCCGCCGGAACGCGGCGGGGGAGAGCTGGAACCACACGAGGACCGCACTGACGGCCTGGACGCCGGCGCCCATCACCCAGACGGCACGCAGGCCCCAGTGCGCCGCGACCAGGCCGCCGGCCAGCGCGCCCAGCGGCGTCAGGCCCCAGGCCAGCGCCCGGTGGCTGGTGAGCACCCGGCCCAGCAGCGGCGCCGGGGTGAAGCGCTGGCGGCTGGACTGCGAGCAGACGTTCCAGACCAGCACGGTCGCCGTCAGGGAGATCAGCACGACACCCACCAGCGGCGGCCACGGCGGGACGACGGCGATCAGCAGCGTCACCACGGCGCCGAAGCTCTGCGAGAGCCGCATCGACCACGAGTAGCCGAGCCGGTTCACCACCTTCTGCACCACGAACGACGACGCGACCCAGCCGACGGCGAGGCAGGCGAGCAGCAGGCCGTAGCCGACCGGGCCGACGTGCAGGACCTGGGTCGCGTAGAGCACGAACATCGAGTTGCCGGCACTGGCGGCGAACGAGCCGAGGGCGACGTTGATCGTGATCGACCGCAGCAGCGGCGTCCGCACCAGGTGCCGCAGCCCGCCCGAGAGGTCCCGCAGGGGGTGGGTCGTCGCCGCCACAATCGACTGCGACGGGATCCGGCGGGCCAGCACGAGCGCGCCCAGCGCGCAGCCCGCGGCCAGCCAGGCGGGCGAGCCGGCGGCGAACGCGATCAGGAACCCGGTCAGCGGCGGTACGACGAACCGCACGACGCCCTGGTCGATCACCGTGAGCCGCGCGTTGGCGTGGGCCAGCCGGCCGGGTTCGACGAGTTCCGGCACGAGCGCGCCGCTGGCGCCGTCCCCGAGCACCCGCGCCGAGGTGATGACGAAGGCGACGACGAGCAGCACGGGCAGGCTGAGCAAATCGGCCGAGGCGACGACGGCGAGCACCACGGCGGCCCCGGCGAGCACGGCGTAGGCCCAGGCCAGCACGACGGTCCTGCGCACCCGGTCGATGAGCACCCCGGCGAACAGGGAAAGCAGCAGCCACGGAGCTTCCCCGACGACGTTGATCAGCGAGACTTCGCGCGGATCGGTGGTGACCGAGACCGCGAGCAGCGGAATGGCCGCCAGCATCAGGCCTTCCGCGGACGAACCGGACACCGCCACGGCCTGCAGCCGCACCCACCTCGACGCCATGCTCCCGAGCTTGCCGAACCGATCGGTGAATTCCAACCGATTTGAGGTGCGGTGGCGGCCGGATGTCCCGGGATCGCGCCGGAGTAACAACGTGGCGAGCCGGTCGACCCGGCGGCCCAGGCCGCGCGCATCAACCGCCGTGGCACGGTGATCGCCGCGTTGATCGGCGGCCTGTTCGCCGCCTACAAGGTCGACAGTGACCAGGGCGCGGCCGCGGTCCCGCCCGGACGGGGATGTCGACCTGTACTTCGGAGATCCGGGCCTGATGGTCAGCCGGTCGGCGATGTACTCCTACAACGGCGGCGAGAATGCGCCGAGTGTCGCCTGCCTAAGGCGGTGGCCAATGACAAGCCCGCCCCGGGCGGGCCGACGATGTCGTTGGCGGGGGAGCCAGTACGACGTGAGCCGCGGGGGCGCCGGCGGGGTCAGCGGCGCACCCGGGTCGATTCGCGGACGACCAGCTCCGGGGTGAACACGACGGCCTGCCGTTCCGGCTTCGGGTCCGACGTCTCCGCCAGCAGCAGTTCCGCGGCCGTGCGGCCGAGCCGGCGGGCCGGCTGGCGGACCGACGTCAGCGGGACCGCCGCCGCGCCCGCGAACTCGATGTCGTCGTAGCCGACGATCGCCATCTCGTCCGGGACGCGGACGCCCGCGCCGACCATCGCCTGCAGCACGCCCAGGGCGAGGAGGTCGTTCGCGCAGAACACCGCCGTCGGCCGGGGGCTCGCGCCGAGCAGGCGCGCGCCGGCGTCGCGGCCGGAGGTGACGTCGAGGCCGATCGCCTCCAGCACGGTCAGTTCCGCTCCGGAGCCGGCCAGCGCGTTGCGCAGCCCCTGCTCGCGGTCGCGGCACTGGGTGAGGATGGCGGGGCCGTTGACGAACGCGATCCGCCGGTGCCCGGTTTCCAGCAGGTGCCGTCCGCCGAGCGCCCCACCGGCGACGTCGTCGACCGACACCGAGCTCGCCTCCGACGCCGGGGCCTTGCGGTCGACGAAGACGTACGGCGTGCCGGTGCGCCGGAACGTCCGCAGGGCTTCGCCGGACGTCGCGACCGGGCTCAGCAGCACCCCGCGGACCCGCTGCTCGGCGAACATCGCCAGGTACGACGCTTCCAGTTCGGACCGCTGGCCGCTGTTGCCGGTGATGATGTTGAGGCCTTCGGCGTGCGCGGCCTGCTCGGCCCCCCGGGCGACGTCGACGAAGAAGGGGTTCCCGAGATCGAGCACGAGCAGCCCCAGGACGCGGCTGCGCCCGGCCCGCAGCTGCCGGGCGGACTCGTCCCGGACGTACCCGAGCTCCTCGATCACCGAAAGCACCCGGTTCCGCGTCGCGGCCGCGACGACGTGCGGCCGGTTGACCACATTGGACACCGTGCCGATGGAGACGCCCGCCCGCTTCGCGACGTCCTTGATGCCGACCACCGGACCCCCTCGCTGAGAAGGCGTGAGCTTATCACGGTCTGAAACGTTTCAGAAGCGGATTACCGACGTTGGTCGGATGATCGCGCCGCTAGGCTCCAGCCGGGTGTGCCTGCCACTGGGAGGAGTCCGGGTGCGGATCTTCACGATCGTCCTGTCGCTGGTGCTGACGTGGGTGTTCGCCGGGGCGGTCGCTTCGGCTTCGCCGGTCGTGGAAGGCGATACCGACAATCCCGTCACCGCGGCGCCGGGTGTCACGCGGCCGGACTCGCCGCACTGCAGCGTCACGCTCGCCGACGGCTTCCGCTCGAACGCCGCCGATGGCAGCCCGCAGTTCTACGAAGGCACCCTCGCGCCGCCGAAGGCCTGTCCGGGGCCGTGGGCGAAGGTCGTCATGGACCAGACCGTCACCGTGAGCGGGCGGCAGTACGACCGGATCGGCGACCTGCGTATCGGCGGCACCGAGGTCTGGTGGGGGACCACCGAGGAGCCCAGCGGCGAGGGCCGCCGCGCGATCACCTACCACTTCGACAAGGACCTGACGCCCTACAGCGCCTTGCTGCGGACCCCGCAGCCCTTCCGCGGCGGCGTCGAGAACTACACCTCGCCGATCTACACCGGTGTCTACGCCCAGACCGTGACGCTCACCTACTACCAGGCGGACCGGAAGCACCCCGCGGCCGCGGCGCCCGACCACGTCGCCGGGTTCGGGCACGCCGACGCGACGCCCGCCGCGCCCACCGTGCACTTCGGCGCGCAGGGCCTGCCGCGCAACATCACCCGCGCCTACCTGGAGGTCACGCTCGAAGGCCACGCCTGCGACGAACAGTGGTTCGACGACGTCCCCGACACCGTGGCCGCGAAGTACCCGGCCGCCGGGCTCTGCGGGAAGGGCCCCTACCGCGAGGCGAACTTCGCGATCGACGGCGTGCCCGCAGGGAGCGCGTTCACCTTCCCGCACATCTACTCCGGCGGGATCGTGCCGCAGCTGTGGCGGCCGGTGGTCGCGATCGACACCTTCAGCCTGCATGCGGAGACCTACGACGTCACCCCGTTCGCGGGCCGGCTCGTCGACGGCGGTGCCCACGACCTCTCCTTCTCCTTCCCGGACATCGGCGGCGAATTCACCGTCGTCCCGACGCTGCTGCTCTACACCGACAAGAACGCCACCCAGACCTCCGGCGCCCTCACCCAGGACGACGTCGCGGCCGCACCGGCCCGGCAGACGACGGTCAAGGACATCTCCGGCGGCGTGAACGTCACGGTCACGGCGAAGCGCCACGACGTCACGGCGGGCTACGTCGACACCTCCGCCGGCCGGGTGTACACCCGCGTCGAGCGCACCCGCGACTACCGCAACAGCGACGACGTCACCGGCGGCGGCTTCACGCAGCACGTCGTGCAGGCGGACGCCGGGCAGCAGACGTCGACGTCCACAGTGGACGGCCGGGTCCGGTCGGCGGACCGGCACACCTGGTCCTACCCGCTGACGACCGACGCGACGGCGAACATCACCGACGACCAGAACCTCCGGATCTCCGGCTCGGTGGACATGACGAAGACCCTCGGCGACTTCACCGGCGACGGCCGGAACTGGCGGCCGGTGCGCGCGTCGCGGGAGTGGCTGGCCTCCTCCGGCGTGCTGGCCCGCACGAACGGCGTCAACACCGAAGCCGACGGCCACTCGAAGACGCTGTTCACCGGTACCGACGACCTGGGCCGGCCGTACTTCCACTACGTCGCGAGCGAACACGGGCTGATCACCGAGAACCGGGAGCTGCCGCGGTACTGACCACGCTGCCGCCGTGCCTTCCGGTCAGGTCTCGCGGCGTGGACACCCCGGCGGACCACCCGGGCCCGTCCGGTCCGCAGCGATAGGGTCCGGCTCGTGACCGAACCCGCCTTCGTGACCGAGACCCGGATCGCCTACGACACCGTCGCCGACTCCTACGCCGAGGAGCTGCGGGATCTGCTGGACGCCAGCCCGTGGGACCGGGCGATGCTGAACACGTTCGCCGAACTGGTCGGGGGAACCGGCCCGGTCGGGGATCTCGGCTGCGGCCCGGGCCGGCTGACCGGGTACCTGGCCTCGCTCGGGCTGGACGTGTTCGGCGTGGACCTCTCGCCCGGCATGGTCGGCGCGGCCCGCCGGGCGCACCCCGGGCTGCGCTTCGAGGTCGGTTCGCTGGCCGCGCTGGACCTCGAAGACGGCAGCCTGGCGGGTGCGCTGGCGTGGTACTCGCTGATCCACACGCCTCCGGAGGAACTGGCGCCGGTGGTGGCGGAGCTGGCGCGCGTGCTGGCGCCGGGCGGACGGCTGCTGACCGGGTTCCAGGTCGGCGACGAGCGCCGTCACGTCACCCACGGCTACGGCCACGAGGTCTCCCTGTCCGCCTACCGGTTGCAGCCGGACTTCGTCGCCGAGCTGTGCGCCGCCGCCGGGCTGGTCGTGGAAGCGCGGCTGGTCCGTGAACCGGAGGGTCCGTACGAGAAGACGCCGCAGGCTTGCCTGCTGGCCCGCAAGCCGGGGTGAACCGCGTCTCGCTCCCCGTCACCCGATCGGGCTAGTACGGTACTGTCGGTCCCATGGGGAGTCTCCGCTCACGGGTTCTGGGCTGGGTCGGCCGACGGTATCTCGCCCGGCAGTCGAAAAAGGGCTTCGACCTCGAAAAGATGTCGGCCCTCCTGCCCGACTCGGCCCTGCTGCCCCTGCGGCGCGACGGCCTCGACCCGGTCCCCGCGATGGCCGCGCAGCGGAGCGAGGCGCCGATCGGCAAGCTCGACCTGCCGTTCGGGATGAACGCCTGGCTCGTCACCGGCTACGACGAGGCGAAGGCCGTGCTCGGCAAGGCGACCGGCTTTTCCAGCGACTTCGGGAACCTCGTCGGCAACGCCGGCGTGACGGCCGACCAGAACCCGGGCGGGCTCGGCTTCGCGGACCCGCCGGTGCACACGCGGCTGCGGAAGCTGCTCACGCCGGAGTTCACCATGCGCCGGCTGAGCCGGCTGGCGCCGCGCATCGACGAAATCGTGGCCGAGCAGCTCGACGCGATGGCCGCGGCCGACGGCCCGGTCGACCTGTGGCAGGCGTTCGCGCTGCCGATCCCGTCGCTGACCATCTGCGAACTGCTCGGCGTGTCCTATGAGGACCGTGAAGACTTCCAGCGGCTGAGCACCGCCCGCTTCGACCTCTTCGGCGGCGCGAGCGCTTCGCTCGGCGCGATGTCGGAGTCGCTGACCTACCTGCTCGACATCGTCAAGAAGCAGCGTGAGCAGCCGGGCGACGGCCTGCTCGGCATGCTGATCAAGGAGCACGGCGACGAGATCGACGACCGCGAGCTGGCCGGCCTGGCCGACGGCGTGCTCACCGGCGGCCTGGAGACGACGGCGAGCATGCTGGCGCTCGGCGCGCTGGTGCTGCTGCGCGACGAAAAGGCGATGGACGCCGTCCGCGGCGACGACGAGTCCGTGCACCGCTTCGTCGAGGAGCTGCTGCGCTACCTGACGGTGGTGCAGATGGCGTTCCCCCGGTTCGCCAAGGAGGACATGGAGATCGGCGGCGTCCATATCGCCGAGGGCGACATCGTGCTCGTGTCGCTGTCCACGGCGGACCGCGACCCGAAGCTGGGCCCGGACATGGAGACGTTCGACGCGACCCGCGACCCGACGTCCCACCTGGCGTTCAGCTACGGCATCCACCGCTGCATCGGCGCGGAACTGGCCCGGATGGAGCTGCGCACGGCCTACCCGGCGCTGATCCGCCGCTTCCCGAACCTGCGGCTGGCGGTGCCCGAGGAGAAGCTCTCCTTCCGTCAGGTGTCCATTGTGTACGGTCTGGACGAGCTGCCGGTCCTGGTGGACTGACGGCTTCAGTGCGGGATGGGCCGCCACGGCCGCCGCCCGGCGCGGTCCCGGTGCGCCTCGATGACCAGGGCGACGTCGCCGGCGGTGCTCGTCCCGGCGAGCTCGCCGAGGTAGCCGACCCCGGCGGCCAGGGTCACCAGGTCCGCGGCGAAGTAGACACCCATCAGCGGGTTCACGAACAGCTCGCTGCCCGCGGTGCGGGAGCTGCCGTGCACGTCCCCGAACTCACCTCGCAGCGCCGCGGCGATCTGCCCCTGGACGATGCTCGGCCGGTCCGGCGTCGCGCGGTTCGCGTGCGCGACGGCGTCGAGGTAGGCCGCCGCTTCCGGCGATGCCGACGGGATCGACAGCGCGCCCAGGTACCCGCCGTCCCGGTCGAGGGCGGCGAGGTTCTCGAGCACGTGCGCGTGGCAGACGCCGTGGAAGGCGTCGATACCGAAGCCGAGGCTGACGACGAGGCGGTCGACGCCCTCGAGCGCGGCCACCGCGGCGAGGCTGGCCATGTCCTCTTCCGGGGTGCCGAGACCGGACTCGTCCCCGCGCAGCAGGATGTCCGTGCCCCCGTCGACGAGAACCACCGCGTCGACCGCGAGCCGCGCGACCAGCGCTTCGTAGGCCGCCCGCAGCGGCCCGGCGCCGACCCGGGGGAAGGCGTGCACGACCGGCGGCCACCGCCGGGTTTCCAGCCACCGCGCGAGGGTCCGTTCCGGGAAGTAGCCCTCGTCGCCCGCGCTGCCGGGCCGCACCCGGGCGACGTCGGGAGCGATCCAGTCGTCGAGGTCGAGCCGGTTCAGGTCGCTGAACGCCAGGTTCGCGAGGTGGACCTCCTTGCCCTGGGCGTGCAGGGCGAAGGCGAGCGGAAGGCCGGCGTAGACGTCGAACCCGCCGCCCGCGCCGGCGATCAGGACCCGGCGGGCCGGCCGCAGCCGGGTGAACAGCGGGGGCTCCGCGAGCGTGAACACCCCGCCATCGTACGGAAAGAGGCGTCCGTCCCAGCCGGACTCAACGGACCCCGCGGGGCCGGAACTGGATGCTGATCCGCGGACCGGCCGCCCGGGCCGTCTTCGGGATGGCGTGTTCCCAGGTGCGCTGGCACGAGCCGCCCATCACGATCAGGTCGCCGTGGCCGAGCGCGTAGCGGTGTGACTCGCCGCCGCCGCGGGGGCGGAGGGCCAGCTGGCGTGCCGTGCCGACCGAGAGGATCGCGACCATCGTGTCCTCGGTGCTGCCGCGGCCGATCGTGTCGCCGTGCCAGGCGACGCTGTCCCGGCCGTCGCGGTAGTAGTGCCTCGGCAAGGAACGTTGACGTGGTAACCGTGTCGCGTGGACATCCGGGCTGGTGATCGCGAAGCTGGCCGGTGGAGGTGAGTCATGGCG
>NZ_JBHVXZ010000218.1:0-7925 GCF_042881395.1 Amycolatopsis sp. NPDC058278
TCGTCATGGGCTAGGACAGTCCCTTCTGGGCTTCGGTCATGAACCGGTTGACCGCGTCGTCGATGCTCATCCGGCCGAAGGCGACTTCTTCGTACGTGCGCTGCAGCAGCTTCTGGATCGCCCCGGCGCCCTTCGGCGGCACCGGCGGCGCGGCCCCGAGCTTCGGTTCGAGCGCGGCTTCGTAGTCGTAGAGCGTCTTGTCGTTGCCGGACGCGCCGGCCGCCAGCTGCGCGCGGACCTTGAGGTTCGGCGCGAGGCCGCGGTCGGTGCCGACGATCTTGCCGACCTCGGGGTCGTTGACGAGGAAGTCGACGAGCTTCGCCGCCGCCTCCTGCTGCTGGCTGCGCGCGGACACGGCCAGGAACATCGACGGCCGCCGGTACTGCCCGGTGTCGCCGTTCGCGCCGCTCGGGTACGGCGCCACGTTCAGCGGCTTGCCGTTGGCCTTCTGGTACGCCGGCAGCAGGTTGTCGTAGGCGAACTCCGAGCTGGTCAGCTTCTTGCCCAGCGGGGCCTGCTCGGGCGAGGTGTTGTAGGACGCCGTGACGTCGGCGGGCGACGCGGCCTTGGTGTCGCGGAACTTGCTCGCCAGCTGCCAGTAGCGGCGCAGGTCGTCGCCGGTGAAGCCGAGCTTGCCCTCGGGGGTGTAGAACTGCTTGCCCTGCTGGCGCAGCCAGATCTCCAGCGTGGTGTCGAGGATGCCGAAGTCGGTCACCCCGCGTGCCGAGCCCGCCGAGCTCACCTTCTGGGCTGCCTCGGCGTACTGGTCCCAGGTCAGGCCCTTCGCCGGGTCGGCGCCGGCCGTCGTGAACGCAGCCGGGTCGTAGATCATCGCCGGGGTGTTCTGCGCCCACGGCACGGCGTAGCGCTTGCCCTGGTAGACGCCGGTGGCCGCCAGCTCCGGGTTGATGTCGGCGAGCGAGATCGCCTTGCCCGCGCCGGAGTTGAGGTCGGCCAGGACGTTGCGGCCGCCGTATTCGGCCAGGTAGCGGCTGTCGACGTTCAGCACGTCCGGCGGCTTGCCCCCGGCCGTCTGCGTCGCCAGCTTCTCCCAGTAGGCCGCGTACGCCGAGAACGACGTCTGCACCTTGATGTTCGGGTTCTTCTGCTGGAAGAGCTCGACGGCCTTCTTCGTCAGGTTCGCCCGCCCTTCGCTGCCCCACCAGACGAAATTGATGGTCACGTCGCCGCCGCCACCGGAGTCCGAGCCGCAGGCGGCCACCCCGGTCAGCAGCAGCGGGACCACCACGGCCAGCGCGGCGACCCGCCGTCCCTTGGTTCTACGCTCAGTTGTCCGCCCCATCGAACTCTCCGTCCTCAGCCGGTCAGCACTTTTCTGAAAACGCTGTCAGCGCGCTCACGGTAGGCAGTGCGCCACACCGGTGTCAACGCCCAATTCAGAACAATAGCCCTTGTGCAGCAACGCTTTCAGCATTCAGAGGGCAGCGCGAGAAAGCGCTTACCGGAACCGGGTCGATGACCGGGCCGTCAGCGCGAGGAGCACCGGTGAGCCGCTAGCCGGTGCGTTCGGCGGCCGCGCCGCCTGCCGGTCGCCGCGCGGCACTCGCCCACGGGACGCCGATCTCGGAGAACAGGGCCAGCCGGTCCGCGGCGACGGCGACCTCTTCGCCGATCCCGCGCACGACCGGGTGCCGGCTCGCCCCTTCACCGACGGTGCGGATCCAGCCCGCCGGGATCCGCGACGGCGACGGTGCGTCCCGCACCGCTTCGACCACCGAGGCGAACGCCCGGGTCCCGGCCAGCGGCGCGAGCAGCGGCACGCCGTCCGGGTCGAGGTGGTGGGCGATCAGGTTGCGCAGCAGGTCGGCCGGTTCGCCGAGGTGGAACCGCTCGTCGTCGATCTCGAGGCGGTGGCTCTTGTACCAGAACTTCGCGCGCCCGCGTTCGCCGTGCACCACGACGTAGGGCTCGTGGTCCTGCTCGGCGCACAGCGAAGCGGCGACGACGATCTCGGGTCCGTCGCCGAACCGGATCCGCAGGCACGCGGTGTCGTCGGCCTCGATGTCGCGGGTGCCGTAGAGCTCGAGGGCGATCTCCGCCGGGTCGCGCCCGGCGACCCCGCCGACCAGCAGCGCGGTGGCCACCGCGTGGGAGAACGGGTTGGTCAGTGCGCCGTCGACGACGGCCTCGCCGTCGAGCCAGCGGCGCCCGGCCCACGGGTTGCGGCGGTAGTAGGCGTCGGTGCGGATCCACGCCCCGGCCGCGCCGACACCGGTCACTTCGCCGAGCCGGCCGGCCGCGATCGCCGCCCGGAGGACGGGCAGCACCGGGGAGCCGAAGCTCTGGAACCCGGTCTGGCAGGCCGCGCCGGTCTCCGCGGCCAGCCGCGACAGCGTGGTGAAGCCGTCGAGGTCGAGCACCGGCGGGGTCTCCAGCAGCAGGTCACTGCCCGCCCGCAGCACCGCGGCGCCGGTCTGGACGTGCGCGTGCGGCGGGGTGGCGACCACGGTGATGTCGGGGCGGCAGCGGCGGAGCAGGTCGTCGACACCCGGGTGCGCGGTGCCGCCCGGTGGCAGCAGCGCGCCGGCGGCGGCCGACGGCGGCCGGATGTCGGCCATGCCGGCGAACCGGACCAGGCCTTCGTCGTGCAGGATCCGCGCACGGTGCAGGTAGCTGAAGGCGTAGCCGGACGTGCCGACGACCGCCAGCCTCGGCGGGTCCGCCACGGTGCGGCTCCGGCTCCCCGACATGGGTCTCCGATCGGCGGGACCCGGTGCGGGCCGCGCGGAACTGACGAATGGGTCAGGCTCTGGGAGAAACTTCCGGTCGCCACCGTAGGGTGTGCCCGACAAACGTGTCAATCATCAGGGCGGCCGCGTCGAAATCATCGATGCCTCAATACTCCGAACGGCCGCGTGCGTTTCGAGATAGCGCTTACTGGAATAGACCACTTCAGGTGGCAACGCACCGCAGCAGGTTTGCAGGATTTGTTGACAACGCTCTCAGCCGTTTCCATGATGTTGCGGGGGAGCCTGCCGAGGAGTTGCCTTGACCGTGACGATCCACGACGTCGCCCGCCGGGCCAACGTGTCGATCTCGACCGTGTCGCGGGCGTTCACATCCCCGGACCTGGTCCGGCAGCAGACCCGTACCCGGGTGCTGGCCGCCGCGCACGAGCTGGGGTACCACGCGGCCGGCGCGCCGCAGCCGGGGCCCGCGGCCCGCACCGGGCACATCGGGATCGTGGTCTCCGACCTGGGCAACCCGTTCTTCACCGGCGTGCTCAACGGCGTGCAGGCCCGCGCCCGGCAGGACGACATCGCGGTGCTGTTCGCCAACAGCGACGAGGACCCGGCGACCGAGCAGAACCTCGTGCGGCGGATGGCCAAGCAGGTCGACGGTGTCGTGCTGTGCAGCCCGAGCATGACCGACGACCAGCTGCGCGCGCTCGCCGGGCAGACCACCCTGGTGCTGCTCAACCGCGAGGTGCCCGGCATCCCGTCGATCGTGATGGACGCCGCGGACGGGATGCGCCAGGCCATCGAGCACCTGGCCGCGCTGGGCCACCGCCGCTGCGCCTACCTGGGCGGGCCGCGGGCGTCGTGGGCGAACCGGGCCCGCAAGCAGGGCCTGGCGGAGACCGCGCAGAAGCACGGCACGGACGTGGTCGAGTTCGGCCCGTTCCCGCCGGTGTTCGAGGGCGGCCTGCAGGGCGCGGACCTGGCGCTGGCCGCGGACGTGACGGCGATCGTCGCCTACAACGACCTGGTCGCCTTCGGCGCGCTGGCGCGCCTGAACGCCCGCGGGGTGCCGGTGCCGGACGAGGTCAGCCTGGTGGGCTTCGACGACTTGGTCTTCGCGGCGATCTCGGCACCCCCGCTGACGACGATCGCGATGCCGACGGAGGCGGCGGGCCGCGCGGCGGTGACCATCCTGCTGGGCCTGCTCGACGGCGAGGCCGACGAGCACACGACGCAGGTGCTGGACACCCACCTCATCGTCCGCGCCACCACGGCGCCGCCGTCGGGCTAGCTCCCGAAGACGTTGCGGTTCAGGAACGGGTTGCGGAACTTGCCCTGCGGATCCAGGCTTTCCGCCAGCGCCCGGAACTCGGCCAGCCGCGGGTACTCCCCCGGAACGCCGTGGAAGAGCTTGCCCCAGTGCGGACGGGCGCCGAACGGGGCCAGGCGCTCCTCGATGACCGGCAGCACCGCCTCGACCTCCGGCTGCCGCGGTTGCCACGTGAAGTGCAGGGCCACCCGGTCACCGCCGTGGCCGGGGCTCAGCCACAGGTCGTCGCCCGCGATGGCGCGGATTTCCGAGACCAGCAGCAGTGGCGCGACGAGGTCGCCGATCTCGCGGACCGCGCGGATCGCGGCGGCGGCAGCGCTGTAGGGCACGAAGTACTCCGACTGCAGCTCGTCCCCGACGCTCGGCGTGAACGCCAGCGCGAAGTGCGGGAGCCGCTCGTGCCACGGGCCCGGCACCCCTTGCTGGGGGGTGCAGTTGTCCGCCGGGATGCCGGCGGCGTGCGCCGGGTGGCGCGGACCGCCGGCGGGCACCGCGCCGAACAGGCCGGCGCGCTCGGTGAAGTCGCCGACGCGGCTCTTGATCCACACCTGGTCGATCGCGTCGTTCGCCCAGTTCGTGAACATGCTGACGCTGTAACCGGCGTCTTCGATCTCGTCGAAATGCTCGTAGGCGGCTTCCCACGGCAGGTCGTCGAAGACGTCTTGGCGGACGTCGAACGCCGGCACCACGTCGAGGGTCAGCCGGGTGACGACGCCGAACGCGCCGAGCCCGACGACCAGGCCGGGGAACTCGGCGTCGGCGCGGGTGAACGTCCGCAGCTCACCGCCGGCGGTGACCAGTTCGATGCCGGAGACGGCCGCGGCGAGGCCCGGCTGCCGCCGCCCGGACCCGTGGGTGCCGGTCGCGACGCTGCCCGCCACCGTGATGTGCGGCAGCGACGCCAGGTTCGGCAGGGCGAACCCGGCGTCGTGCAGCTGCCGCGCGAAGTCGCCGTAGCGTGCCGACCCGCCGACCGTCACGGTGCCGTCGCCGAGCTCGACTCCCGCGTCGAGGGCGCGCAGGTCCAGCAGGAGCCCGCCCGGGGAGTCGGCGATGTCGTTGAAGCAGTGCCGGCTCCCGAGGGCTTTGACGTGCGTGGCGGCCGTGACGGCGGCCCGCACCTCGTCGACGGTCCGCGGGGTGGTCACCGCGTCCGCGCCGTAAGTGAGGTTTCCGGCCCAGTTCGACTCGCCCACCCGCATGTCCTTCCGCGTGCCCGATCTTCGCCTGGAACCCTACGCGGCCGCCGCGTGCCAGAAGTCCCGCATCCAGCGCGGCGGCACGGGGTTGTCCTCGCCGACCTGGGTGAGCAGGACGGCCACCGTGCCGGTGGCCGGGACGACGTGTGCGGTGGTGCCAGTGCCGCCGACCCAGCCGTACCGGCCCGGGACGTGCCAGGGCTCGGTGACGGCGATGTCCACCGCACCACCCATCCCCCACCCCTGACCTTCGAGGAAGAGCGCGCCGACCTCGCGGTGCGCCGCGGTGGTGTGGTCGGTGGTCATCAGCCGGACGGCCTCGGGTGTGAGCACGCCGGCGCCGCCGGCCAGCAGCATGCGGCCGAACGCGACCCAGTCGCCCGCCGTCCCGGCGAGGCCGCCGTTGCCGAGCGGCAGCGCCGGCATCGTGCGCCACTGGCCGTCCGGCGGATCGGCGAGCACCAGCCCGCCGGCGGCCTTCTTGTAGAAGGCGGTGGACCGGCCGGGGGCGGCCACGAAGCCGGTGTCGGTCATGCCCAGCGGGGCGAAGATCCGTTCGGCGAGGAACTCGGGGAAGGACTGTCCGGACGCGCGGGCGACGAGCAGGCCCTGGATCGTGGAACAGGTGTCGTACAGCCAGGCTTCCCCGGGCTGGTGGACGAGGGGGACCCGGGCGAGCCGCGCGAGCCAGACGTCGGGCTCGGGGAAGCTCTGCACCTCCCGGCCGTCGCCTTGCACGGGGAACAGCGCCTGCACGGCCGGGAGCGTGAAGTCCGACGGGAAGCCCCAGCCGGCCTGGCCGGTGAGGACGTCGAACACCGTGATCGGCCGCTTCGCCGGGACGACGTCGTCGAGCGCGCCCGACGGCGTCCGCACGACCTTCGGCTCGGCCAGCTCGGGCAACCAGCGGCCGATGGGGTCGTCGAGGGCGACCCGGCCGTCGTCCACCAGCACCAGCACGGCGGCCGCGGTGATCGGCTTGGTGATGGACGCGAACCGGAACAGCGTGTCTTCGGCCATCGGGCGGCTGCCCTCGACGTCGACCGAGCCGGCGATCACGAGCTCCCGCCGGCCGCCCCGGTCCACGATCGCCACCGCCCCGGGCAGCGTGCCGTCGTCGACGTAGCGGTGCAGGGTCTCGCGCAGGTTCATGGTCCTCCCCCGGGGCCGGTCCGGCCGACGATACTTCAGCGGGCCGGGATGATCGCCTGGTGCGGCCCGCCGAGGCCGTGCGGGCTGAGCAGCCGGCCCATCCGCTTCGGCATCCGCAGCGTGATCGCGCGGTCGAGGACCCGCGCACCGG
This sequence comes from Amycolatopsis sp. NPDC058278, assembly GCF_042881395.1. Taxonomy (NCBI): domain Bacteria; kingdom Bacillati; phylum Actinomycetota; class Actinomycetes; order Pseudonocardiales; family Pseudonocardiaceae; genus Amycolatopsis; species Amycolatopsis sp. NPDC058278. The sequence goes on from NZ_JBHVXZ010000218.1 coordinate 6,535, forward strand.
GGGCGGCTTCCGCCAGCCGCGTCTCGTAGGCCGTGCAGTCGGCCGGCACCCGCAGCCACGCCGACACGACGAGGTTGCCCTCCCCCACCACCGCCGCGGAGAGCCGGGTCTCGGGCAGCTGCGCGATCGCCGCGCCGGCGCCGTCGAGCTCGGTCGCGGGGGCGTCGAGGCGGTAGCCCGCGATCACCGGCCAGCCGGCCGGGACGTGCGCGAGGTCGCACCGGAAGTCGAGTTCGTGGTTGCGCAGCATCCGCGCCAGCGTGCGCCGCACCGCCGACTCGCTCATCCCGCAGTCGCGGGCCAGCACCGCGTAGCTGCGGCGCCCGTCCTCGCCGAGCGACTCCACCAGCGCGCGCAGGTCCCGGTCGTTCCACTGCTGCGGCACGACCAGCCGGGCCTGCACCGCGGTGTCGTCCAGCACCGCCCGCTGTTCGGGGGCGAGCGCGTCCACCAGCCAGCCGCTGCCCTCGCGGTAGACGCGCGTCGCGACGGCGAAGCGGACCTCCCGCACCCCGGCCAAGGTGCCGATGCGGCCGGTGACCAGCGCGTCCAGCGCGTCGAGGTCGCGGGCGGCCAGGCCGAGGAACAGCGCGAACCGGCTGGTCGTGCGCTCGACGCTGAACACCGACGGCCAGCCGCACAGCTCGCGGGTCAGGGCGCTCAGCGCGTCCGGGCGGCACGCGAGGTCGACGTAGCCGACCGTGGTCGTCGGCGGGGTGGAGTAGGCGGTGAGCCAGGCCAGCCCGGCGGCCTGCAGCCGCTCCCAGCGGCGCGCCGCCGTCGTCGCGTCGGTGCCGACGGCGGCGGCGATGCGCGTCCACGGCGCTCGCGGGTCGCGCTGCAGCGCCTCCACCAGGGCGAGGTCCGGCGCGCTCAGCCCCGGGCGCGCCGCTTCCGGCGGCGCACCGGGCGAAGCGGGCATGGCGCATTGTGACCTGGTCATGATCGGCTGCCAAGGGGCCCGCCGGACGCTGCCGCCGGGCCCCTCGCCGTGCTACCGGCGCCGCAGCCGCGGCACCGCGGCCGCGCCCGCCGCCAGCACGAGGACACCGCCGAGCACGAACGGCAGCACCGGCACGTCGCCGGGGTCCACCGCGGGCACCGCGCGTTCGCGGCCGCCGTAGCCGCCGCCCGCGCCGTCACGGTCGTAGGCCGAGCCGGGCAGCTTGTCCGCGTACCGCGCGTGCAACGCGGTGCGGTAGTCCTCGAGCGACACCTTCGTGCCCGCGGCCAGGCCGGTGACCGAGCCGTCCAGGACCGTCACGGCGTCGCCGTGCACCGCGTACCAGGCGTTGACCTGCGGCTCGTGCAGGAGGTAGCCGCCGCCGGCGGCCTGGGCGTACTGCCGCTCGTAGTCGCCGGACGCGACGTTGACGACGGTCCAGGCCCTG
>NZ_JBHVXZ010000219.1:0-7909 GCF_042881395.1 Amycolatopsis sp. NPDC058278
CTTCTCGGCCTCCATGAAGGGTTCGAGGTAGGCGACCGACCGCTTCATCACGCGCGCGCTCTTGACCACCTGCGGCAGGAACATCTTGCCGGAGCCGAACAGGTCGCCGACGATCTTCATGCCGTCCATCAGCGGGCCTTCGATGACCTCGAGGGGCCGCGCCATCGTCAAGCGCGCCTCTTCGGTGTCTTCCTCGATGTAGTCGACGATGCCGTGCACCAAGGCGTGCGACAGCCGCTCGGCCACGGTGCCTTCGCGCCACGACAGGTCCACGACACGCTTGGTGCCGCTGCCCTTGACGTTCTCGGCGAAGCTCACCAGCCGGTCGGTGGCGTCTTCGCGGCGGTCGAAGAGGACGTCCTCGACGAGTTCGAGGAGGTCCTTCGGGATGTCCTCGTAGACCGCGAGCTGGCCAGCGTTGACGATGCCCATGTCCAGCCCGGCCTGCACGGCGTAGAACAGGAACGCCGAGTGCATCGCCTCGCGCACCACGTCGTTGCCGCGGAAGGAGAAGGACAGGTTCGAGATGCCGCCGCTGGTCCGCGCGCCGGGGCAGCGCTCCTTGATCCGGGGCAGCGCGTCGAGGAACGCCTTCGCGTAGCCATTGTGCTCGGCGATGCCGGTGGCGACGGCGAGCACGTTCGGGTCGAAGATGATGTCCTCGCCCGCGAACCCGGCCTGCTGCGTCAGCAGGTCGTACGCGCGGCCGCAGATCGCCACCTTGCGGTCGGCGGTGTCGGCCTGGCCCTGCTCGTCGAAGGCCATCACGACGACGCCGGCGCCGTAGTCGCGGATGGTGCGGGCCTGGGCGAGGAACGACTCCTCGCCCTCCTTGAGGCTGATCGAGTTGACCACGCCCTTGCCCTGCAGGCAGCGCAGGCCGGCTTCGAGCACGCTCCACTTGGAGCTGTCGACCATCACCGGGATCCGGGCCACCTCGGGCTCGGTGGCGATCAGGTTGAGGAAGGTCGTCATCGCCTGCTCGGATTCGAGCAGGTCGGCGTCCATGTTGACGTCCAGCAGGTTGGCCCCGCCGCGGACCTGCTCCAGCGCGACATCGACGGCGCCCTGGTGGTCGCCGGATTCGATGAGCCGCCGGAACCGCTTGGAGCCGGTGACGTTGGTGCGCTCGCCGATCATCACGAACCCGGTGTCGGCACCGATGCCGAACGGCTCGAGCCCGCTGAACCGCGTGTGGGTGCGCGGCGCCGGCACCTCCCGCGGGCCGACGTCCTTCGCCGCCGCGGCGATCTTCGCGATGTGTTCCGGGGTGGTGCCGCAACAGCCGCCGACGAGGTTGACCAGGCCGTCGCGGGCGAACCCGCCGATCAGGCCGGCGGTCTCCTCGGGTGTCTGGTCGTAGCCGCCGAACGCGTTCGGCAGCCCGGCGTTCGGGTGGCAGGCGACGTAGGTGTCGGCGATCCGCGAGAGCTCCTCGACGTGCGGGCGCATCTCCTCGGCGCCCAGCGAGCAGTTCACGCCGACGACCAGCGGCTTCGCGTGTTCGATCGAGCTCCAGAACGCCTCGACGGTCTGACCCGAAAGCGTCCGGCCGCTCAGGTCGACGATGGTGACCGAGATCCACAGCGGCAGGTGCGGCGCGACCTCTCGCGCGGCGGCGATCGCGGCCTTGCAGTTCAGCGTGTCGAAGATCGTCTCGATCAGCAGCAGGTCGACACCGCCCTCGGCGAGCCCGGCGATCTGCTCGGCGTAGGACGCCTTGACCTGCTCGAACGTGACCGCCCGGTACGCCGGGTCCTCGACCTTGGGCGACAGGCTGAGCGTGACGTTCAGCGGCCCGATCGACCCGGCGACGAACTTGCCTCCGGCCTCGTCGGCGGCTTGGCGGGCGAGCTGCGCGCCGCGGACGTTCATCTCGTGGACGTACGCCTGCAGGCCGTAGTCGGCCTGGCCGATGCTGGTCGCGGTGAAGGTGTTGGTCGTGGTGATGTCCGCGCCGGCCGCGAGGTACTGGCGGTGGACGTCGAGGATGACGTCCGGGCGGGTGAGGTTCAGCAGGTCGGGGTCGCCGGTGACGTCGTGGGTGTGGTCGCCGAAGCGTTCGCCGCGGTAGTCGGCCGGAGTGAGCCCGGCGCCCTGCAGCATGGTGCCCCAGGCGCCGTCGAGCACGGCCACGCGCTGGTCGAGCAGCTCACGCAGGCGCGCTGTTGAGTCGAACGCCGTGGACTCTCGCGGGGTGTTCACCGGCAGCCTCCCTCGATCGGGAGGCGCCCTTGGTTGGTCATTCCCGGCCGAGCGTGGCGGACCCGGTGGTCCGTTGCAGCGCCTCTCGGCCTGTGGTCCACGGTATCGGAACCGGGCCCGCGCACGCCATCCCGCCCCGCCGGCGCGTCCACGGACTGGGACACCGTTTGTCCACAATGGAATACACCGGCCACGCCGCCTCCTCCGCTCGAGTCACCTCACACCGTCGCTCGACCAGCCCATGGCGTTACTCTTCGCGTCCGAAGTGATCACCTTGCGTACCGCCCGGGCCGCTTGAAAACTGAAACACGTTCTAATACGCTCCGCGGGTGGACTACGGAATCGTGCTGTTCACCAGCGACCGGGGGATCACCCCGGCGGCCGCGGCGCGCGCCGCGGAAGCCGCGGGGTTCTCGACCTTCTACGTCCCCGAACACACCCACATCCCGGTGAAGCGCGAGTCACCGCACCCGCGCACCGGCGACGCGTCGCTGCCCGACGACCGCTACAGCCGGACGCTCGACCCGTGGGTCGCGCTGGCGACGGCGGCCGCGGTCACCGAGCGGATCCGGCTCGCCACCGCGGTGGCCCTGCCGGTCGAGAGCGACCCGATCACGCTCGCCAAGACGATCGCCAGCCTCGACCACCTCTCCGGCGGCCGGGTCACCCTCGGCGCCGGCTTCGGCTGGAACGTCGACGAGCTGACCGACCACGGCGTGCCCGGGAACCGCCGCCGCACCGCACTGCGCGAGTACCTCGAGGCGATGAGTGCACTCTGGACGCAGGAGGAAGCGGCCTACGACGGGGAGTTCGTCTCCTTCGGACCGAGCTGGGCGTGGCCGAAGCCGGTCCAGGCGCACATCCCGGTGGTGCTCGGCGCGGGCCCGACCGAGAAGACGTTCCGCTGGATCGCCCGCCACGCGGACGGTTGGCTCACCACGCCGGCCGACACCGACCTGGACGGGCACGTGGCGCTGCTCAAAGAGATCTGGCGTGCCGAAGGACGCGAAGACGCTCCGCTGATCTGCGCGCTCGGCGAACGGCCGGACCCGGAACGCCTGGCACACCTGGATTCCCTGGGCGTGACCGAGACGATCTTCGGCCTCCCCGACCGCGCGCCGGAAGAGGTCGAGGCGTGGATCGGCCGGCTGGCCGGAAAACTCACCCTCGCCCCCACGCACTGAAACCGGCGGGACGCGGACGAATCCGCGCCCCGCCGGTGATCGACCCCCCGGGTCAGCTCTTGGCCGCGACGCCCTGGCGGGCCCGCAGGTCGAGTTCGATCTGCTCCAGGCTGCGGCCCTTGGTCTCCGGGACCAGCCACTTGGTGAGCCCGAACAGCACCACGTTCACCCCGGCGAACAGGAACATCGAGCCGCCGATGCCGAGGGACTTCGGGTCGGAGATGATCGGGAACACCGCGCTCACGATCCCCGTCGCCGCCCAGAGGACCACGCTGCTGACGCCCATGCCGGTCGCCCGGTACTTCAGCGGGAACACCTCGGACATCATCACCCAGACGACCGCGCCCCAGCCGAGCTCGTACCCGACCAGGTAGAGCACCATCATCACCAGCATCAGCAGGCCGCGCGTGCCGGTGTCGTGGACGTTCAGCACCACCAGGCCGGCGGCCACCAGCGTCACCACCATGATGACGTTGCCGATGAGCAGCAGCGGTTTGCGGCCCCAGCGGTCCACCACGAACACGACCCACGCGGTGAACAGGAACTTCGTGACGCCCAGCAGCACGCCGGACAGCAGCGCCGCCTGGGTGGCGAAGCCGAGCCCGATGAGCATCGTCGGGAAGTACGCGTTGATCGCGTTGACGCCGCTGAACTGCTGGCCGATCGCGAGCAGCAGGGCCACGACGAGCATCGGCCGCACGAAACCGGAGAACAGGTCGCGGATGCGCGGCTTCTCCTCGGTGTCGAGCCGGATGACCTCGTGGATGGTCGCGATCTCCTCGTCCAGGTTCACGGTGCTGCCGTGCGCGCTGGCCAGGACCCGCCGCGCCTCTTCCTCCTGGCCGTTCTTGACCAGCCAGCGCGGCGTCTCCGGCAGGAACACCAGCCCGATGAGCAGGATCACCGCGGGCACGATCGCGCCGGCGAACATCCAGCGCCACGCCGAGATCGGGCCGAGCCAGTAGCTGACCAGGAACGCGATCAGGATGCCCAGCACGATGAAGATCTGGTTGAGCGCGCCCATCGCGCCCCGCCACTTCGCCGGGGCCAGTTCGGACAGGTAGGTCGGGACGGTCGACGAGGAAAGCCCGATGCCCAGTCCGATGACCAGGCGCGAGAGCACCAGCAGCAGGAACGTCGGCGAGAAGCTCGCCGCCAGGGTGCCCACGATGACGATGCCCGCGGCGACCATGATCGTGCGGCGCCGGCCGAGGGCTTCGTTGGTGCGGCTGGAGAACAGTGCGCCGACGATGGCGCCGACCGACAGGCTGGCGGTGATCACGCCCTTGTCCCAGCTGGTCAGTGCCCACAGCTTCCCGATGAACGGGAGCACCCCGGAGATCACGCCGAGGTCGTAGCCGAAGAGGATGCCGCCGAGCGCGCCGAAGAAGTACAAGGTGGTCCGGCTGATGTGCCGCGCCGGTGCTGTCCGGGTACTTGACTGATCGGTCATTGCCGGGTCGCCTCTTTCTTGAGTCCAGTCGAGCGGAGGTCCAGTCCAGCCAGCGGCCACCACACTCACACGCCGGAAAATAGCGGGCAAGAAGATCCGTGATAACAATTCAGAAACCTGATCGTCGTTCACATACATGACTCCGACAAAACCGGCGCCGCCTGGGTGCGGGGGTCGGCGCCACCCGGCCCGGAATCCACTGTGGACAGTATCCGCCGGCGAAATCGTCGAACGCTTTACAACGCTCCGAACGCTGGTTTACCGTCCCTCTGGAAGCGCTCCCAGAGTGTGGAGGCCAAGGTGCACAACGTCGTGCCAAGAACGCATTCCCCGTCCAGGTTCCGCTCGGCGAGACGGCTGTTCGTCAGCGCGCTCGCCGTCCTCTTGCCCGCCGCCCTCGCCGTCACGGTCGGCGCGCCGGCCTCCCCGGCCGCCCCGGCGGCCACCACGTGGCGCAACGCCGAGATCGCCGGCGGCGGGTTCGTCCCCGGCATCATCTTCAACCAGACCGAGCCCGGGCTGGTCTACGCCCGCACCGACATCGGCGGGGCGTACCGGTGGAACACCGCCACCGGCCGCTGGCTCCCGCTGCTGGACTCGGTCGGCTGGACCAACTGGGGGCACAACGGCGTCGTCAGCCTGGCCACCGATCCGGTCGACCCGAACCGGGTCTACGTCGCCGCCGGGATGTACACCAACAGCTGGGACCCGAACAACGGCGCGATCCTGCGGTCGGCCGACCGCGGTGCCAGCTGGCAGGCGGCCGCGCTGCCGTTCAAGCTCGGCGGCAACATGCCCGGCCGCGGCATGGGCGAGCGGCTCGCGATCGACCCGAACCGCAACAGCGTCCTCTACCTCGGTGCGCCGAGCGGAAACGGGCTGTGGCGCAGCACGGACTCCGGCGTCACCTGGACGAAGGTGACCAGCTTCCCCAACCCGGGCAACTACGCGCCCGACCCGAACGACACGACGGGCTACTCCAGCGACAACGAGGGCGTCACCTGGGTGACGTTCGACCCGACGACCGGCACCCGCGGGAGCACCACGCAGACGATCTACGTCGGCGTCGCGGACAAGCAGAACACCGTCTACCGCAGCACCGACGGCGGCGCGACGTGGGCGCGGCTGGCCGGCCAGCCCATCGGGTACCTGGCGCACAAGGGCGTCTTCGACGCGACCGGCGGCTACCTCTACCTCGCCACCAGCGACACCGGCGGCCCCTACGACGGCGCGAAGGGCGACGTCTGGAAGTACGCCACGAAGACCGGCACCTGGACGCGGATCAGCCCGATCCCCTCCGACAGCTCCGACGACTACTTCGGCTACAGCGGGCTGACGATCGACCGGCAGCACCCGAACACGCTGATGGTCGCCACGCAGGTGTCGTGGTGGCCGGACGTGATCTTCTTCCGCAGCACGGACGGCGGCGCCACCTGGACCCGGATCTGGGACTTCTCGAGCTACCCCGACCGGTCGCTGCGCTACACGCAGGACGTCTCCTCGGTGCCGTGGCTGACCTTCGGCGTCCAGGCCGCTCCCCCGGTGCCCTCGCCCAAGCTCGGCTGGATGACCGAGTCGGTGGAGATCGACCCCTTCGACTCGAACCACCTGCTCTACGGCACCGGAGCCACGATCTACGGCACGTCCGACCTCACGAAGTGGGACAGCGGCGGCAAGATCACGATCAAGCCGGTCGTCGGCGGCCTCGAGGAGACCGCGGTGCTGGACCTGATCAGCCCGCCGTCGGGCGCTCCCCTGCTGTCCGGCCTCGGCGACATCGGCGGGTTCCGGCACGACAGCCTCGACGCGGTCCCGGCCACCATGTACACGCAGCCGGTGTTCACCACGACCACCAGCCTCGACTACGCCGAGTTGAACCCGGCGACGATCGTGCGCGCCGGCACGCTCGACCGGTCCGCGCGGCCGAACGACAACCGGATCGCCTTCTCCACCGACGGCGGGAAGAACTGGTTCCAGGGGGCGGAGCCGGGCGGGAACGCCAGCGGCGGCACGGTGGCCGCGGCCGCCGACGGCGGCCGGTTCGTCTGGAGCCCGGACGGCGCGAACGTCAGCTACTCCGTCGGCTTCGGCTCGTCGTGGACGGCGTCGACGGGCATCCCGGCCGGCGCGGTGGTCGAGTCCGACCGGGTCGACCCGAAGCGGTTCTACGGGTTCGCGGCGGGCAAGTTCTACGTCAGCACCGACGGCGGCGCGAAGTTCACCGCGACCGCCGCCACCGGGCTGCCGGCCGGCTCGGCGCACTTCAAGGCGATGCCGGGCGTGGCCGGGGACATCTGGCTGGCCGGCGGCTCCGGCACGGCGTACGGCCTGTGGCACTCGACCGACTCCGGGGCGTCCTTCACGAAGCTGGCCAACGTCGCCGAAGCCGACAACATCGGGTTCGGCAAGGCCGCACCCGGCCGGACGTACGCGGCGTTGTACACGATCGCGAACATCGGCGGGGTGCGCGGGATCTTCCGCTCCGACGACGCGGGAGCTTCGTGGACGCGGATCAACGACGACCGGCACCAGTACGGCAACATCGGGACGGCCCTGACCGGCGATCCGCGGGTGTACGGCCGGGTGTACGTCGGCACGAACGGCCGCGGCGTGATCGTGGGCGAGTCCGGGGGCAGCGAGCCACCGCCGACGACGAGCACCACGCCGACCACCACGACTCCGACGACGACCACCACCACGCCCACGACGACCACCACGCCGGTGCCGTCGGGGTCCTGCACGGCGGCCTACACGGTCACCAACCAGTGGCAGGGCGGGTTCCAGGCCTCGGTGAAGGTGGGCAACACCGGCACCGCCGCGGTGACCGGGTGGACGGTGACGTGGACCTACGCCGACGGGCAGCGCGTGACGCAGGCGTGGAACGCGCAGGTCACCCAGAGCGGCGCGGCGGTGACGGCGCTGGACGCGGGCTGGAACAAGACCATCCCCGCGGGCGGGAGCGCGGAGTTCGGGTTCACCGGGACGGCGGGGACGGCGAACGGCAAGCCCGCGGCGATCTCGCTCAACGGGAAGGCCTGCACGACGTCCTGAGCCGAGGGTCCACGGG
>NZ_JBHVXZ010000220.1:0-7828 GCF_042881395.1 Amycolatopsis sp. NPDC058278
GGAACAGAGCCGGAACTCGCGTGATCAGAGCCGGTACGGCTTCCATCACGCGAGTTCCGGCTTCCATCACGCGAGTTCCGGCTTCCATCACGCGAGTTCCGGCTTCCATCACGCGGGTTCCCGGAAACCGGCCCGGCTAGGTGGTGAAGTCGAAGCCGCCGGGGCGGTTGTTGCGGTCGGCCAGGAGGCCGGCCAGGGTGGCGAGCGCGATTTCCGGCGGGGTGCGGGAGCCGATGTTCAACCCGACCGGGCGGTGCACGCGGGCGATGGCGTCCTCGGTCACGCCCAGGCCCCGCAGCGCCGCCACGTGCGGGCCCGGGTGACGCGGGTTGCCGAGCACGCCCACCCACCGCGGCTCGCCCTCGAGAGCGGCCTTCAGCACCGGCCCCAGCTCGGGCCGGTGGTGGTCGGTGACGATCACGTCCGCGGACGCGTCGAGGGGCGGCAGCGTCGTCTCCGCCTCGAACCCCTCGGGCACGTCCGTGCCGCGCGCGGCGTCGGGCTCGAACAGCGCCACGTGGTACCCGAGGTCCTTCGCGAACTTCAGCAGGTACCGGGACACCGGCGACGCGAACACCGCCACCAGGGTCCGCAGCCCCGGATCGGCCGGAGCCGTGCCGTGGGCGACGTCGCAGGTCTCGCTCATGCCGACCAGTGTGTCAGCCGCCGGCCTGCTCGCCCACCGTCACGCGGAACTGCCACAGGTCGGTCTTGCCCTTCACGAGCACCAGGTACCCGTCGCTCACGCGCAGCACCAGCCGGTTCTGCGGCGACGACGGCCGCGGCGGCCGGTGCTGCTCGGCGAGCAGGTACGCGTCGCCCTCCGCGCTGCCGCGGTCGGGGTACGGCGTCGCCTCCGCGACACCCCAGCCCCGGCCGTCGCCCGCGCCGCCCTGCTCTTCGACGACCACCCACCACGTCCCGCTCATGCCACTCCGACGCGCCGGGGGCCGCCGGGGTTTCAGAGCTCTTCGAGCACGCTCAGCCGGAAGTGGAACGTCGACGTCCGGCCCTCGACGATCACCAGGTACCCGCCCGGGCCGCGCAGCACCTTCCGGGACTTCGGCGACCACGGGTAGGCCGGCTGGTACTCGCGTGCCAGCCGCAGCGCCTCGGCCTCGGCGGACGCCTGGTCCGGCTGGGAGAACGTCTCCGACAGCGACCAAGTCCGGTTGTCACCCATGCCGCGCTGCTCTTCGACGACCACCCACCACATCTCAGACCTCCGGCTCCGCGAATTCGAAGTACTCCGGCAACGGCGCGGTCCCCGCGAGGCGGAAGTACCGCACCTTCCGCCGCCGCCGCAGCCGCAGCGTGTCGCGGACGGCGTCGTTGTGGACGCGGCGGGCGATCACCACCCGGTGCTCGGCGTCGGTCAGTTCCTCGGCCAGCTCGGCCGGCAGGCCCGTCCGGTCGACGCGGCCCAGCCGCAGCGTCAGCTCGTTCTCCGCGGCTTCGCGCTCGGCCCGGGGCGCCGCTTCGGCGCGTTCGGCCGATGTCCGCAAGCCCGTGTCGGCCAGCACCAAAGCGACCGCGCGCGCCACCACCGCCCGGCGCGCCAGCGCCGAGTCCAGCGCGGCCCAGCCGGCGTCCGTGCGGATGTGCAGCCGATCCAGCCGGTTCGCCGTCGCCACCAGGAAGAGCCCGCCCAGCACCAAAACCATGGCCAGCACCGACAGCCAGCCGAGCACGCTCACCGGGCGAGCTCCCGCTCCGGCGCCGCGACCCGCCGGGGGTCGGCGGCGACGGCCGTCTCGTAGACGCGCAGCACCTGCGTGGCCACCACCGACCAGTCGTACATCGTGACGCGCTCCCCCGCCGCCGCGGCCAGCGACGCCCGGCGCGCCGGGTCGCCGAGCAGCTCGCGCAGCCCGTCCGCGAGCGCGGCCGGGTCACCGGTCTCCACGAGCAGCCCGGCGCGGCCGTCGTCGAGCACCCGCCGGAACGAGTCGAGCCCGCTGGCCAGCACCGGGGTCCCGGCCGCCATCGCCTCGGTGAGGATCATGCCGAAGCTCTCACCGCCGGTGTTGGGCGCGCAGTAGACGTCGACGCTGCGCAGCGCCTGGGCCTTCACGTGGTCGTCGGCCTGGCCCAGCAGCTCCAGGTGCGGGGCCAGCTGCGGCCCGGCGTCACGGCGCAGCTGGTCTTCGTCGCCTCGGCCGACCACGACCAGCCGCAGGTCCTCGAACTCCGGGAGGATCCGCCGCAGCGCCTCCAGCAGCACCCCCATGCCCTTGCGCGGCTCGCCGAACCGGCCGACGAACCCGACCGTGCCGCCGGCCCGCGGGTAGCCGGGCAGCGGCAGCGCCGAGGAGAAGAACTCGACGGCGACGCCGTTGGGGATCTCCACGGCGTCGCCGCCCGCGTGCTCGACCTGGACCCGGCGGGCCAGCGCGGACACCGCGATCCGCGCGGTGATCTTCTCCAGCAGCGGCCGCAGCACCGGCTGGAACGCCGACAGCGTGCGCGAGCGGGTCGTCGCGGTGTGGAACGTCGCCACGATCGGGCCGTCCGCGATGAGCAGCGCGAGCAGCGAAAGGCTGGGCGCGGCGGGCTCGTGCAGGTGCAGGACGTCGAAGTCGCCGTCGCGGATCCAGCGCCGCACCCGCGCGTAGGACACCGGGCCGAACTGCAGCCGCGCGACCGAGCCGTTGTACGGGATGCCGAGCGCCTTGCCCGCGGGGTGCACGAACTCGGGCAGCTCGGCGTCGTCGTCCGCGGGCGCCAGCACGGACACCTGGTGCCCGCGCGCGAGCAGCGCCTTCGTCAGGTCGATCACGTGCCCCTGGACCCCGCCGGGCACGTCGAAGGAGTAGGGGCACACGATCCCGACCCGCATCGGCCGCGTGGCCACCGCTCAGCTCGCTTCTTCGAGGCTGACCCGCTCGGCGGCCTCGAGGTCGGCGGGCCAGAACTTCTGCACCATGTGCCAGTCGGCCGGGTGCGCGGCGATGTCGCCGGCGAAGATGTCGGCCAGGGCCTGGGTGGCGGCCGGGACCTCGGCCCGTGCGGTGACCCGGATGCGCGGGTGCAGCCGGATCTGCCAGCCGTCCTCGGTGAACCAGCAGCCGGCCGGGATCAGCGCCGCGCCGGTCGTCGCCGCCAGCCGGGCCGGGCCGCCGGGCAGCCGGGCCGGTTCGCCGAAGAACTTCACCGGGATGCCGCTGGTGGTGAGGTCGCGGTCGCCGACCAGGCAGACGGCCTTGTTCTCGCGCAGGCGTTTCAACAGCACGCGCATCGCCGAGCTGTCCCCGGTGAGCGGCACGATCTCGAAGCCGAGCGACTCCCGGTACTCGACGAACCGCCGGTAGAGCGACTCGGGCTTGAGCCGTTCCGCCACGGTGGTGAAGCCGCCGAGGTAGTCGGCCAGCCAGACGCCGGCGACGTCCCAGTTGCCGCTGTGCGGCAGGGCCATCACCGCGCCGTTGCCCTCGGCCAGCGCCGCGTCGAGGTTTTCCACGCCGGTGATCGAGGCCGCGACCTTCGCGCTGACCTCCTTGTGGTCCATCGACGGCAGCCGGAACGTCTCGTGCCAGTACCGCGCGTACGAGCGCATCGCGCGCCGCGTCAGCTCGTCGAGCTCGACCGGGTCGGCCTGGGGCACCACCCGGGCGAGGTTCGCGCGCAGCTGCCGCACGCCCCCGCCGTCCCGGCGGACGGCCAGGTCGGCGCCGAGCGAGAAGACCGTGCCGCCGAACCCGGCGGGCAGCCAGCCGGCCAGCTTCCACCCGGCCGCGTAGCCGAACGCGCTCAGCCGCTCGGTCAGCCCGCTCATGCCGGTTGCTCCCCCGGAGCGGCCTCGCGGGCCGCCTTCGCCACGGCGGCGAAGCGCTGCACCAGGGTGACGACCGATCCGGCGGCGAGCAGCCAGAGCGTCACGTCCACGGTGTACGGGATGCCGAAGCCGTGCAGGCCGGTGCCGACCAGCGCGATGATCAGCCGCTCGGCGCGTTCGACGAGGCCGCCGTCGACCGGCAGGCCGGAGGCGTCGGCCCGGGCCTTGACGTAGGAGATCACCTGGGCGAGGACCAGGCACAGCAGGGCCGCGGCAGCCGCCGGGTGGTTGTCGTCGACGACGAAACACCACCAGGCGATGGCCGCGAACAGGGCACCGTCCACCAGCCGGTCGCAGGTCGCGTCGAGCACCGCACCGAACGGGGTGCCGTAGCCGCGGGCGCGGGCCATGGCGCCGTCGAGGATGTCGAGCATGGCGAAGCCCCACACCGTGAAGGTGCCCCACAGGAGGTGGTCGGTCGGGAAGAAGACCAGGGCGCAGACCACCGCGCCGGCGGTGCCGAACACGGTCATGACGTTCGGGGTCAGCCCGGCGCGGACCAGCGCCTGGCCGATCGGATCGGTGACGCGGGAGACGGAGGCACGCGCGAAGATATTGAGCATCGGTTCGTCGAGGCACCTGGCTACGAGGGTCGGGTGGGCGATGGCAGCCTATCCACCCACCTGCGAAGCCCCGACGCGCCGCCCCGGGTCAGCCCGATTTCGTGAGCTCGCCCTCGTGCTCCTTCGCCGCTTCGGCAGCCGCGGCGGCGGCGCACTTCGGCGTCAATCGACGGCGGATGGCCGCGCTGATCTCGCCGAGCGCGGTGACCTGCTCCGGCGTCAGCGGGTCGAACAGGCTTTCCCGGACGGCTTCGACGTGCCCGGGCGCGGCCGCCTCGAGCGCTGCGAAACCGGCGTCGGTCAGCACCGCCCAGGCGCCGCGCTTGTCGGTCGGGCACGCCTCGCGCCGCACCCAGCCGTTCGCCTCCAGCCGCGCGACGGCGTGCGAAAGGCGGCTGCGGGACGCTTGCCGGGCGTCGGCGAGCTCGCTCATCCGCAGCCGGCGGCCGGGCGCTTCGGAGAGGGCGACGAGGACTTCGTAGTAGGTGTGCGGCATGCCCGAGTCGTGCTGCAGCTGACCTTCGAGGTGCGCGCTGAGCATGCGGGTGGCCGCGTTGAACTCACGCCAGACGCGCTGTTCGTCGTCGCTGAGCCATCGGGTTCCGGACATAACCCCATCATACTCTCGGTTGAACACTCAATCAGGAGTTTTCCCCGGTCGGAGCGGCGATGGTCCGGACGAGTGCGGGCCGGAGGTCACCAGGCGCCGGCGAGCAGGTCCCTCGTCTCCCCCAGCAGCTGCGGGAGCACCTTCGTCTGGCCGATGACCGGCATGAAGTTGGCGTCCCCGCCCCACCGCGGCACCAGGTGCTGGTGCAGGTGCGCGGCGATCCCCGCCCCCGCGACCACGCCCTGGTTCAGCCCGATGTTGAAGCCGTGCGCGCCGGAGGCCGCGCGGATCACCTTCATCGCGTGCTGCGTGAAGACGGCGACCTCGCGGGTCTCCTCGACCGTCAGGTCGGTGTAGTCCGCGACGTGCCGGTACGGCACCACCATCAGGTGCCCCGGGTTGTACGGGTAGAGGTTCAGCACCGCGAACACGACGTCGCCGCGGGCGACGATCAGGCCGGTTTCGTCGTCCAGCGACGGGATCCGGCAGAACGGGCAGCCGGTCTCCTCGTCGCCGTCCGGCTTGTCCTGACCCTTGATGTAGGCCATCCGGTGCGGGGTCCAGAGGCGCTGGAACGCGTCCTGGACCCCGATGCCCTGCTGCTCGACGAGCTCGGGACCCTCACTCACCGAACGACCGTCTCCAGCGCCTCGGCCGACGGCGACGCGTTCTCGCGGCGCTCGACCCACTCCGCGATCGCCTCGACCGCCTTGTCCACCGGCACGCCGTTGATCTGGCCGCCGTCGCGGAAGCGGAACGACACCGCGCCCGCCTCGACGTCCTTGGCGCCGGCCAGCAGCATGAACGGCACTTTCTGCGTGGTGTGCGTGCGGATCTTCTTCTGCATCCGGTCGTCGCTCGCGTCGACCTCGGCGCGGATCCCCTTGGCGCGCAACGCCTTCTCGATGCCCTGCAGGTGCTCGACCTGGTCGGCGGTGATCGGGATGCCGACCACCTGCACCGGCGCGAGCCACGCCGGGAACGCGCCCGCGTAGTGCTCGGTCAGCACGCCGAAGAAGCGTTCGATCGAGCCGAACAGCGCGCGGTGGATCATCACCGGCCGCTGGCGCGAACCGTCGGGCGCGGTGTACTCCAGCTCGAACCGCTTGTTCTGGTTGAAGTCCAGCTGGATGGTCGACATCTGCCAGGTGCGGCCGATGGCGTCCTTGGCCTGCACCGAGATCTTCGGGCCGTAGAAGGCCGCGCCACCCGGGTCCGGGACCAGCTCGAGGCCGGAGTCGACGGCGGCCTGCCGCAGCGTCTCGGTGGCCTCCTCCCACTCCCAGTCCTCGCCGATGAACTTGTCGGAGTCGCCGCGGGTGGACAGCTCGAGGTAGAAGTCGGAGAGGCCGTAGTCGGCGAGCAGGTCGAGGACGAACTTCAGCAGCGACCGCAGCTCGCCCGGCATCTGCTCCTTGGTGCAGTAGATGTGCGAGTCGTCCATCGTCAGCCCGCGCACCCGGGTGAGGCCGTGCACCACGCCCGACTTCTCGTAGCGGTACACCGTGCCGAACTCGAACAGCCGCAGCGGCAGCTCGCGGTAGGACCGCCCGCGCGAGCGGAAGATCAGGTTGTGCATCGGGCAGTTCATGGCCTTGAGGTAGTAGTTCTCCTCGTCGAACTGCACCGGCGGGAACATCGTGTCCGCGTAGTAGGGCAGGTGGCCGGAGGTGTGGAACAGCTCGCCCTTGCTGATGTGCGGGGTGTTCACGAACTCGTAGCCGGCCTCCTCGTGGCGGCGGCGCGAGTAGTTCTCCAGCTCGCGGCGGATGATGCCGCCCTTCGGGTGGAACACCGGCAGGCCGGAGCCGATCTCCTCGGGGAAGGAGAACAGGTCCAGCTCGGCGCCGAGCTTGCGGTGGTCGCGGCGCTCGGCCTCGGCGATGCGCTCCAGGTAGGCGTCCTGCGCCTCGGTGGATTCCCACGCGGTGCCGTAGATCCGCTGCAGCTGCGGGTTCTTCTCGCTCCCCCGCCAGTACGCGGCGGCGACGCGGGTCAGCTTGAACGCCGGGATGAACTTCGTGGTCGGCACGTGCGGACCCCGGCAGAGGTCACTCCAGACACGTTCCTTGGTGCGCGGGTCGAGATTGTCGTAGATGGTGAGTTCGCCCTCGCCGACCTCCATCACCTCGGAGGTGTCCACTTCGGACTTGAGGTCGACGAGCTCGAGCTTGAACGGCTCGTCCGCGAGCTCCTTCTTGGCCTCGTCGACGGAGTCGAAAACGCGCCGCGAGAACTGCTGGGCGCCCTTCACGATCTGCTTCATGCGCTTTTCGAGCGCCTGCAGGTCTTCGGGGGTGAACGGCTTGTCGACCGCGAAGTCGTAGTAGAAGCCGTCCTTGACCGGCGGGCCGATGCCCAGCTTGGCGTCCGGGAACTGCTGCTGCACCGCCTGGGCGAGCACGTGCGCCGCCGAGTGGCGGATGACGCTGCGGCCGTCCTCGGTGTTCGCGGCGACCGGCTCGACCTCGGCGTCGGCTTCGGGCGCCCAAGCGAGGTCGCGCAGCTTGCCGTCGGCGTCGCGGACCACGACGATCGTGTCCTCGCCCTTGGTCGGCAGACCGGCTTCGCGGACCGCCGCGCCCGCCGTAGTGCCCGCCGGTACCACCACACGGGAGGCGGCCACGGGGGAAACGGGGGGCGACTGGGACACGATCGGCTCCTCAAGCTGGAGTGACAGAGATGACGCCGTCGATGCTAGTCGGCTGCACTCGCGCGCCTCACGCGCGTGGCGCGAACGCCGGACCCGGCGCGGGCCCCCCGGGGGGCGGGCGGGGGGGCGGGGGGGCCGCTGTGGGATGATAAACAAAAACAGCCCCC
>NZ_JBHVXZ010000221.1:0-7809 GCF_042881395.1 Amycolatopsis sp. NPDC058278
AACATGTGCTTTGTGGGCGGCAGCGTCAGTGGTTTAAAACCCCCTGGGTGCGGCCCAGTCTGCCCTCTCCCCGCCGCGCGGGTCCGCGCGGGGGTTGCCCCGGGCGGACCCGCGCGGCGTCAGAGCTCGTCGCGGCCGGCGCCGCGGGAGGGCACCGCCGTGAACATCCGCGGCCGCCGGTAGCCGGCCTTCTCGTACGCCGCCTCGACAGCCTCCTTGACGCGCTCCAGGTCCGCGTCGCGGACCAGCGCGATCGCCGAGCCGCCGAAGCCGCCGCCGGTCATCCGCGAGCCGAGGGCGCCCGCCGCCCGCGCCGAGTCGACCGCGAGGTCCAGCTCGGCCGTGGAGATCCGGTAGTCGTCGCGCATGCTCACGTGCGAGGCGTCCAGGTACGGCCCGATGTCGGCGAGCCGCCCGGCGCGCAGCAGCGCGACCGTCTCGAGCACCCGCTGGTTCTCGGTGACGACGTGCCGCACCAGCGGCACCAGGTCGTCCGGCAGCCGGTCGAGGGCGTCGGAGAGACCTTCGACGGTGACGTCGCGCAGCGCCTTCACCCCGAGCAGCTCCGCCGCCCGTTCGGTGCCGCGGCGGCGCTCGCCGTACCCGCCCTCGGCGTGCGAGTGTTTCGTGCGGGTGTCCATGATCAGCACCTGCAGCCCGGCCTCGGCGAGACCGAACGGCACCTGCTCCTGCTCGCCCGACCGCACGTCGAGGAACAGCACGTGGGACTCGGTGCAGCAGAGGGAAGCCGTCTGGTCGAGCAGGCCGGTGGGGGCGCCGACGAAGTCGTTCTCCGACCGCTGCACCCACCGCGCGACCTGGGGCCGCGTCGGGACGTCGGTGCGGCTGCCGTCCAGCTCGAGGCCGGCCAGCCCCAGCAGCGCCAGCGACACCGCGCACTCGAGCGCGTGGGAGGAGGACAGCCCCGCCCCCGACGGCACGTCCCCGGCGATGACCAGGTCGGCCCCGTTCGCGAAGCCCTGGTCGCGCAGCACCCACGCGACGCCCGCCGGGTACGCGGCCCACCCGTCGACGGTGCCCGGCGCCAGGTCGGCGATCTTGAGCTCGCCGGAGCGCTGGAGCTGGCCGTCGTCGCCCAGGGTGGCCACGGACAGCACGCCGTCTTCGCGGGGCGAAGCCGCCGCGGCCAGCCGGTGGGGCAGGGCGAACGGCAGCACGAAGCCGTCGTTGTAGTCGGTGTGCTCGCCGATCAGGTTGACGCGGCCGGGCGCCGACCAGACGCCGGCCGGTGCGGTGCCGTGGATCGTGTGGAACGCCGCCACGGCGTCCGTAGCGGGGCTCATCGGGCCTGCGCCAGGACGGCGTGCAGCGCGGAGCTGGCGACCTGGGCGGTGGTGTCCCCACCGGTGACCTCGATGGTCCCGCCGCTGGCCTTGCCGACGGTGACCGTGCCGCCGGGCACGATGCCGACGGACTTGAGCTCGGTCATCAGCGACTCGTCCAGCTGGACGTGCTCGGCGATGCGCCGGATCTCGACGCGGCCGCCGCCGGTGCGGGCGAACTCGTCGAGCCGGACCAGGTCGGCCTCCGCGGGCGGCGCGGGGTCGCCGTCGCCCAGCTTGTCCAGGCCGGGGATGGGGTTGCCGTACGGGGAGGTGGTCGGGTGGTCGAGCAGCTTGACCAGCTTGCGCTCGACGGCCTCGCTCATCACGTGTTCCCACCGGCAGGCCTCGTTGTGCACGTGCTCCCACTCGAGCCCGATCACGTCGACGAGGAGGCGCTCGGCGAGGCGGTGCTTGCGCATCACGGCGATGGCCAGTTCCCGGCCGTGGTCGGTGAGCTGGAGGTGCCGGTCGTCGGCGACCACGACGAGGCCGTCGCGCTCCATCCGGGCGACGGTCTGGCTCACGGTCGGGCCGCTCTGCTGCAGGCGCTCGGCGATGCGGGCGCGCAGCGGAACGACACCTTCTTCTTCGAGCTCGTAGATGGTACGCAAGTACATCTCGGTGGTGTCGATGAGATCGTTCACGCTGTCCCCTTCGTCCGCGTTGCTCATCGTAGTCGTTGACCCCGGCAGCGGCGGCGGGCCTCGGGGGTAACAACTCGCCGGTGGGGGATATGTCCGCACCCCGGCGCGGCCGGGCGGGCGGCCGCTGGAAGATGGGAGGCATGCGTCCGCTGATCAGCACCACCGACCTCGCCGCCGCGCTGTCCGGCCCGGCCGGGGACCGCCCCGTGGTCCTCGACGTCCGCTGGCGGCTCGCCGGTCCGCCCGGCGCCGAGTCCTACCGCGAGGGTCACGTGCCCGGCGCGGTGTTCACCGACCTCGACAGCGTGCTCGCCGGCGAGCCGGGCGAGGGCGGCCGGCACCCCCTGCCCGACCCGGCCGATCTGCAGCGCGACCTGCGCGCGGCCGGCATCCGGACGGGCACCCCGGTGGTGGCCTACGACGACGCGGACGGCTCGGTGGCGGCGAGGGCCTGGTGGCTCCTGCGCTGGGCGGGCCACGACGAGGTCGCGATCCTCGACGGCGGTTACGCGGCGTGGGCGGCCGAGGGGCACCCGGTGAGCACGGAGGAGGCCCGGCCGGAACCGGGCGACATCACGGTCCGCCCGGGAGGGATGCCGGTCCTGGACGCGGACGAAGCGGCCGCCCTGGCCCGCGACGGCCTGCTCCTCGACGCCCGCGCAACCCCGCGGTACGCGGGCGAGACGGAGCCGGTGGACCCCCGGGCCGGCCACATCCCGGGAGCGGTGAACGCCCCGTTCTCGGCCCACGTCGGCGCGGACGGCCGCTGGCGGCCCCCGGCCGAGTTGGCGGAGCGGTTCGCGGGCCTGGGCCTGCGCCCGGGCGAGCCGGTCGGCGCCTACTGCGGTTCCGGGGTGACGGCGAGCTCGGTGGTCCTGGCCCTGGAGCTGGCCGGCCACCCGGGCGCAGGCCTGTATGCGGGCTCGTGGTCCCACTGGTCCCGCAACCCACAGCGCCCCGCGGCGACGGGCACCCTGCCCGGCTGAGCGGCGCCGGCTCCGCCCAGTGGCAACGGCCACCCTGCCGGGCTGAGCCGTGGCGGTTTGGCCGGTGGCGACGGACCCTGCCGGGTTGAGCCCCGCCGGCTCCGCCCCAGTGGCAACGGCCACCCCGCCGGGCTGAGCCGCGGCGGCTCGGCGGGCCCGCCAAGCCGCGCCGTGGCCGCGCAGGTCGCACGTCACCGGGCGGGCGCCCAGCGCACGCAGCCGGGCGACCACCGGGTCCCGGTCGGGAGCTGTCGCACCCGCGGTGCGAACCAGTCCAGTCCACGGATCCACTCGATCGGCACTAGAGTCGGGCGGTATGTCGCCGGCCGTTGTTTGGGACCGTGCCCTGCTGGGTTACGACCTGGGTGGGGATCACCCCTTCAATCCCGTCCGGCTGGAGCTCACCGTCCGGCTGGCCACCGAGCTCGGCGTGCTCGACGACGTCGAACTGCTCGTCCCGACCGGTGCCGGGGACGAAGAACTCCTCCGCGTCCACGCCCCCGAGTACCTCGCCGCCGTGCGGGAGGCGCCGCTGGTCGGGTGGGATGTCGGGCACGGGCTCGGGACCTCCGACAACCCCGTCTTCTCGGACATGCACGACGCCTCCGCCCTCGTCGTCGGGTCGACGCTGCTCGCCGCCCGGAAGGTCGCCGAAGGGGAAGCCCGCCGCGCCGTCAACATTGCCGGGGGCCTGCACCACGCCATGCGCGACCAGGCCGCCGGCTTCTGCGTCTACAACGACTGTGCCGTCGCCATCTCCTGGCTGCTCGACCACGGCTTCGACCGCATCGCCTACATCGACACCGACGTCCACCACGGCGACGGTGTCCAGGCCGCCTTCTACGACGACCCGCGCGTTCTCACCATCTCGATGCACCAGCACCCCTTCACGCTCTGGCCCGGCACCGGCTACTCCGCCGAGACCGGCCGCGGGAAGGCCGACGGCACCTCCGTCAACGTGCCGCTGCCGCCGCGCACCCGGGACCCCGGCTGGCTGCGGGCCTTCAACGCCGTCGTCCCTTCGCTGCTCGCCGACTTCGAACCGCAGCTGCTGTTCACCCAGTGCGGTGTCGACTCCCACGAAGAAGACCCCCTCGCCGACCTCTCGCTCAGCGTCGACGGGCACCGCACCATCTACGCCACCCTCCGCGACCTCGCGGAGACCTACGCCGGCGGCAAGTGGATCGCCGTCGGCGGGGGCGGGTACCAGCTGATCCGGGTCGTGCCGCGGTCGTGGACGCACCTGATCGCCACCGTCCTCGACCGGGACGTCGACCCGGCGACGCCGCTGCCGCCCGGGTGGGTCGCCACCGTCGGCAAGGCCGCCCCGCAGGCCGAGCTGCCGCGGGCGATGACCGACGACCGCGACACCGGGTTCAAGCCGTGGGGTGACGGCGAGGACGATCCCGTCGACATCGCCGTCCGGGACACGCGCCGCGCCGTTTTCCCGCTGCACGGCCTCGATCCGGACGACCCCAGGGACTGACCATGGCCGGACGAGACCCCTTCGACTACCCCCGCGACTGGGAGGCCGACGTCGTGCTGTCCGACGGCGGCACCGTCCACCTGCGCCCGGTCGTGCCCACCGACGCCGGCGGTCTCGTCGCCTTCCACGCGAAGCTCTCCGAGCGCACCCGCTACTTCCGCTACTTCGGCGCCTACCCGCGCATCCCGGAGAAGGACCTGAAGCGCTTCTCCACCGTCGACCACCACGACCGGGTCGCGTTCGCCGCCTTCCTGGGTGACGACATCGTGGCCGTCGGCCGGTACGAACGGCTCGACCACGGGCCGTCGGCGGAGGTCGCCTTCGTCGTCAGCGACGTGCACCAGGGCCGCGGGCTCGGCTCGATCCTGCTGGAGCACCTGGCCGCGGCCGCGTCGGAGTGCGGGCTGCGCCGGTTCGTCGCGGAGGTGCTCGCCGAGAACGCCGCCATGGTGCGGGTCTTCCGCGACGCCGGCTACCAGGTCAGCCGCGAGATCGAGGAAGGCGTGCTGCACCTGGAGTTCGACATCGACCCCACCGAGGAGTCCCTCGCCGTCGCGCGCTCCCGCGAGCAGGCGGCCGAGGCCCGCAGCGTGCACAACCTGCTGCACCCGTCGTCGGTCGCGGTGATCGGCGCGTCCGCCGAGCCGGGCAAGGTCGGCCACGTCGCCTTCGTGAACCTGCTGGCCGCCGCGTTCACCGGCACCGTCTACCCGGTCAACCCGGAGCACCGCTCGGTGCGGGGCGTCCGCGCGTACCCGTCGGTGCTGGACATCCCGGACCCGGTCGACCTGGCCGTCGTCGCGGTGCCCGCCGAGGCCGTCGAGTCCGTTTTGGACGCTTGCCTGGCGAAGGGCGTGAAGACGCTGCTGATCCTGTCCAGCGGGTTCGCCGAAGCCGGGCCGCGCGGCCTGCACGCCGAGCTGCGGCTGGTCGGCGAGGCCCGGGCGCACGGCATGCGCGTGGTCGGCCCGAACGCGCTCGGCGTGCTCAACACCGCGCCCGGGATCCGGCTGAACGCCACGCTCGCGCCGCGGCTGCCCGGCCGCGGGCGCACCGGCTTCTTCTGCCAGTCCGGTGCGCTGGGCACCGCCATCCTCGCCGACGCCGAAGCGCGCGGCCTCGGCTTGTCGACGTTCGTCTCGGCGGGCAACCGCGCCGACGTCTCGGGCAACGACCTGCTCCAGTACTGGGAAACCGACCCGGACACCGACCTGGTGCTGCTGTACCTGGAATCCTTCGGCAACCCGCGCAAGTTCGCGCGGCTGGCCAGGCGGCTGGCCCGGACGAAGCCGATCGTCGCGGTCAAGTCGGGGCGGCACGCGGTCCGGCCGCAGCTGGCGGCGACGTCGACGGAGATCGACGAGGCCAGTGTCCAGGCGCTGTTCGAGCACGCCGGCGTCGTGCGCGTCGAATCGCTGGCGCAGCTGTTCGACACCGCGCTCGTGTTCGCCCACCAGCCGCTGCCCGCCGGGCCGCGGGTCGGCATCGTCGGCAACTCCAGCGCGATCGGGCTCCTGGCCGCCGACACCGCGCGGATGCAGGGCCTGCGACTGGCGTCGGACCCGGTGGACGTCGGCCCGCAGGCCGGGCCGGAGGAGTTCGCCAAGGCCGTCCGCGAGGCCCTCACCTCGCCGGAGACCGACGCCCTCGTCGTCGTGTTCGCGCCGCCGGTGGCGATCCCCGGCACCGCGTACGCGCGGGCGCTGCGGGAGACCGTCGTCGAACTGGGGCAGCGCAAGCCGATCGTCTCGACGTTCCTCGCCGCCGAAGGCGTTCCGGACGAACTCGCGGTCCTGTCCGGTGACGGCGTGCCGACGCGGGGGTCGATCCCGTCGTACCCGAGCCCCGAACGCGCGGTGAACGCCCTCGCCCGGGTCATCCGGTACGCGGCGTGGCGGCAACGCCTGCAGGGCGCGCTGGTGCGCCCTTCGGGGATCCACACCGAACAGGCGCAGGTGATCGTCCGCGAGCTCTTGGAGGCCGCCAGCGGCAAGACGACGCTGCTCTCGGACGCCGAAGTCGTGCGCCTGCTGAACTGCTACGGCATCGACATCGTGCCCTTCCGCATCGTGTCCACAGTGGATGAAGCGGTCGCGGCGGCGGACGAGCTGGGCTACCCGGTGACGCTCAAGGCGGTCGACGAACGGCTGCGCGGGCGGCCCGACCTGGCCGGGGTCCGGCTCGACCTGGCGTCCGAAGACTCGGTGCGCACGGCTTACCGGAACTTGCGCGAAGTCTCCGGCGACGACGAGGTGTACGTCCAGCGGATGGCGCCCAAGGGCCTGTCGTGCGTGATCGGGCTGCAGGACGACCCGTCGTTCGGCACGCTCGTGTCGTTCGGGCTGTCCGGGCTGGTCAGCACGCTGCTCGGCGACCGCGCCTACCGGGCCGTGCCGCTCACCGACGTCGACGCCGCGACGCTGCTGCGCGAGCCGCGGACGGCGCCGTTGCTCACCGGTTACCGCGGCGACGAGCCGGCCGACCTCGCCGCGTTGCAGGACATGGTGCTGCGCGTGGCCGCGCTGGCCGAGGACAACCCGGAGGTGCGGTCGCTGGTGCTGGACCCGATCCTGGCCTCGCCGGACGGCGCCTTCGCCGCCAACGCCCGCCTGGTGCTGGGGGCGCCGCCGTCCCGGCCCGACACCGGCCCGCGCCGGCTGCGCGCGATCAGCCCCCAGGACTGAGAACCTTGTTCCGGTCAGGACGGCGCCACGGATCGCCACCCGCCCGCACGAGGCGAACCTCGCGCCGGCCGACGGCCGAATAAGACCTGGTCTCAAAACTTAAGGGTGTGTCACCGCGTAACCTGCCGGTCCTGGTCGTCGATCGTGGGCAGTCGTGGCGAAGACGACGCAGCAGCGGCGGGTCGAAGACCGGCTCTGGGAGCTGATCGAACCCCTGATCCCGTCCCGACCAGCGCCGCGCGGTCCGGGTGGGCGGCCCCGGATCGATGACCGTGCCGCGCTGGAGGGGATCTTGTTCGTGCTCGACACCGGCTGCCGCTGGCGAGACCTACCCGAGCAGCTCGGATGCGGTTCCGGGCACACCGCGTGGCGGCGGTTACGTGAGTGGCAGGACGCCGGCGTGTGGGACCGGCTGCACCAGCTCGTGCTCGACGAGCTGTCCGACATCGACGAGCTCGACTGGACCAGAGGCTGCATCGACGCGGTGTCGGTGCGGTCGAAAAGGGGGGTGTCCCTATGTGGTTGTCAAGCCGCAGCGGGGGCGGGTTGGCGGTAGTGGGTGCCGTTGCGGAGCATGGCGTAGAGGACGTCGCAGCGGCGCCGTGCCAGGCAGATGAGGGCGGCGTTGTGCTTCTTGCCCTCAGCTCGTTTGCGGTCGTAGTA
>NZ_JBHVXZ010000222.1:0-7539 GCF_042881395.1 Amycolatopsis sp. NPDC058278
AGCGGCGTGAGCTATCTACGTACTTCAGCTCCGGCCGCGGCCGGAGCTGAAGTCGTGGCGCGAAAACACGCGGCGGACTCCGGCGACGGCGCGGGCGAAGCGATTGCGCATAGTTCGACTCCTTTCGGTCGGTGTCGGTGGGCCGAGGATGCTGAGGGGTACGAGCGACGGCGTGCCGTCGAGGTACTTGTCTCCGATGGCCAGGAGTCGGGCGGCGGTGAGTAGTGCGTCCTTGTGCTCACGGGATTTAAGGCAGACGGCGAACCAGCACTCGGAGTCGGTGGCCAGCCGGAACCGTTTGCCCTCGCGCTTGGTGCGCTCGCGGAACCCTTTGGCCAGGGCGTCCAGCTCGGCTTCGGAGTCAGCAGCCACCTTCCGCAGAAGTCAACGCTGTTGGTCAGCCTCCGCGATCGATACCTGGTCGGGGAGTGTGCGCGTTGTCGTGGTTGGGGTTCGAGTCGGATCGGGTGTCAAGCGCTCCGGCGGTGGCGGTCGCGCGGTTGGCTGGCGGAGAACTGGGACCACAAGCTTCACAACGGCGACTCATCCGGATTATGCGGGCCATGCGGTAGAAGGGGGGATGGACACGTCATCGCCGTCACCCTGCGGTCCCGAAGCCGAGGTGAACCCGCCATCACTCCGGGTGATCAGCGTCGGTCTCATAGATAACGACCCGATGATCCTGGGCAGTGCCGGTTCCTGGCTGGCCGGCCACGATCCGGGTATCGAGGTTCGTCACGTCGCCGCCGGTGTGGCCGGGTACCTGGCCCTCGACCCCTCTGACGACGTCGTCCTGCTGGACCTCGAACTCGGTGACGGCACGCGGTTCGTGGACAACGTTGAGCGGCTCGCGCAGCGTGGGGACAAGGTGCTGCTGCTGTCGGTGCACGCTCAGCAGCGCTTCAAGGTGGACGCGGTCCGCGCGGGGGCGGTCGGATACCACGTCAAGGACGGGGACCGCCGGTCGCTGGTGCGCGCGATCCGGGACATCGTCGCCGGCCGGTACGCGCTCGACCAGGAGCTGGCGTTCGCGATCAGCCGCGACCGCACGCCCGGCCGTCCCCGGCTGTCCGGCCGGGAGGCGGAGGTGGTCAAGCTGCGCGGGCGCGCTGTGCCGATGAAGGTCATCGCCGAGCGGCTGGGTATCGGGGAGCGCACCGCGTACAGCTATCTGGAGCGGGTCAAAGCCAAGTACCGGGACGCGGGCACGCCGGTCAGCACCGTGGCCGACCTCCAGGAGCGGCTACGAGAGGAAGGCGGTCTGTGAAATGACGGTGGAATCATCGTCAACGGACCGCCTCTGAGGCGGGCATGCTTGCCGCCATGCACACCACAGGAGTCGAGGACCAGGTCAAAGCCTGGTTGCTGCGCGCGTTGACGCTGCTGTGGGCGGCGCAGGCACTGCCGTGGGGCGTGCTTCTGCTCTGGCCCGGTTCGGAGTCTTCACGCGCTCCCGCATCAGTCGTGGCGAGCTACCTGGTCTACCTGGTGTGGGCCGGCGTCCTGCTGTGGTGGCTGGGCACGCGATCCGAGGTCGGCGCGGTGCCGATCGCCGTCGCCGTCGTTGTGATGACCGGGGCCGAGCTGCTGGTCGGCTTCGCGCTGCCGCCCGAGGCCGTCGCGAGCTGGCAGAATTGGACGCCGCCGCCCTCCACCGGCGTGGCCGTGCTGGCTCAGGTCTACTGCGGCTACCGGTGGGGGACCGCCGCCGTGGCCGTTCTCGGCGGGAGCTACCTGGCGACCGGGCTGCGCGGCCGGGGCCTGGAGCAGGCCGGCGCGCTGCTCGGCGTCACCGGCCAGCTCGTAGTGTTCACCTTCGCGGCAGGACTGGTGGCCGCCAAGCTGATCGAGACCGCGCGCCGGGCCGACACCGAAGCGGAGGGCGCCTTACAGGCGCGCGAAGCTGAGGCCCGCACGCGGGAACGCGTCCGCCAGTACGACTTGCTTCACACCAACGTGCTGACCACGTTGACGGTCGTGTCCCGCCAAGAGTGTCTGTCACCGCAGATCCGGGCGAAGTGCGAGCGCGACGCCCGCTACCTGCGCGCGGTCGCCCACACCGTCACCGCCGACGCGGCGCCTGAACTCGACGCCGCGCTGGCTGAAGCGGTGTTCCTGCAAGGCGCGCACGACCTGGACGTTCATTACAGCTCCGACAGGCTGCCCGACGCGCTGGGGCCGGAGGCGGTCGAGGCCGTCGCCCACGCGGTGACCGAGGCGTTGAACAACGTTGCCAAGCACGCCGGCACGGCGGAGGCGTGGGTCGTGGCCACCGGCGAGGAGGGCGGCGAGCTGGCGGTGACCGTCACCGACCACGGCTGTGGCTTCGACCCGGCCACCACACCGACCGGTACCGGCCTGTCCTACTCACTCCCGGCGCGGTTGGCCGAGGTGGGCGGGACCGTCACGGTCGAGAGCCACCCCGGCAGCGGCACGATCGTGGAAATCCGGCTGCCGCTCTGCCCGACCACCCCATCACCTGGAGGTACCACCGTGACAGCACCGGCCGGTGACCAGGGCAACGCGACCGAGGTCGCGGCGCTGGGATCGCTGTACCAGGCGGAGCGATCCGAGAACGTAACCCTGCTCAACATCAACATCGCGCTGCTGGGCGCGGTGGTGGCCTACGCGGCAGCGTCGGTGGCGTTCCTGGACAAGGTGCCTCAACTGCCAAGGCTGGCTGCGGCGCTGGTGCCCATCCCGCTGTGGCTGGGGATGCTGTACAGCACGCTGCTGGTGGCGTTGCAGGGCAGGCGCGGAGCATCAGCTTTGGTCGTGGAGGATGCGCTATTCCGGCAGACCGGCATGGCCTTGGGCCTTCGTGACAGGATCGGTTCCAAAGCCGGGGAGTACGTGGTCAACCCAGGCGTCGCGCCGTGGCCGTACCGGATCCTGCTCGGGGTCGTCTATCTGGTGCCGTGGGGACTGGTGGGTCTCTACACCAGCTACATGCTGGTCAACTACGTGAAGTCCGGGGCGACGTTGTACTGGTCGGCGGGCGGGTACGCGCTACTGTTAGGTGTGGCCGGCGCGGCCTACATCCGTGCTTTCCGCGACTCGCCCAAGGTCACACCATCCCCGTGACCGGGCGGCGGAACTGCGTCGAACCTCAGGACCACATCGCAGGGCGGGGTCAACACGCAAACAGCAGGTCACGTCGTGATCATCGCTTAGCGCTGGTCTTCGTTCCCATGTTCCTTCGCCGCGAGTAGCCCGGAACCTGCTGCCGGGGCAGCGGTCAAGCTACTCGACCGGCAGCGGGCGGATCAGTCGTCCAGGTCGTCGTGAGCGGTCACTGTCGATCCCCAGCCAGCGAGGCGGCCACGAGGGCGCGGTGCGGTGCTGATCCGGTTCAGATCCCGTGTGCTCATGCCGAACCACGGGTTCGGGCCCGGAACGACGTGCCAACATCACCAGCACCAGGGGGTCTGCCCCAACGGGCGAGCTCCTCCGGATCGACGGCAACCTGTTCATGCAAGGAGCTGCCATTACCGGCTCCGGAGAGCTCGGCGCGATCCGGTTGTCCGGCCATGCCGCACTCGGCGGCAAACCACCTGCCAGCCGCGTCCCCAACCTCACGGGTCAGTACACCTAGGCAGGATCTGGGCAAGCTGCGAAGCATTACGTGTCAGCAGTCGGAGGGTAAAGCCCCGGTGTTCGTCGCTTCAGGCCAGGACGGCAGCGCTGCCGCTACCCAGTTCGATCCCACTCCTGAAGCAGTCAGGAGTGCAACGCTCACGAAAAGCGTCATGTGACCACCTCCTCGACGCTCACTGTCTGCCCGTTTGGCACTGATGTGGGAGGCGACGTAAGTGAAAAGCAGGATGATCGCTACCGCGATCAGGTACGCATAGATAGAACCCAGCCCGAGGACACCCTCGCCTCAAGCGACGAACACCTTCATTATACCAACAGGTACCAACAGGCGCACCGACCGAACCCAGGCCCGGTCAGCCCTCTGTTTGGTGCGGGACCAAGCCCGCCCGATTCGCCGACCACCTCGACTACTACGACGAAAGCTGGCGCCCGTGAGCGACGAGACCACCGAAGGCCCGAAGTGCTCGAAGTGCGGCCAGAACTCGCCCGGCGAGAGCGGCATCTCCTGCAGCCGCTGCTTCGACGTCATCGACCAGACCAGGTTGCCGGGAGCAGTGGTCGACGACTTCGAACGCCGGCAGCTGATCGCCGAAGCCGTCGGCGCCCAACGGTCATGACCTTCTGGCAGGTGGTCGGCTGCGCGGCGATCGTCGGGGTCCTGTGTCTCGCCATACGCAGCAAGGTCGGCGGCCGCGTCGCGCTGCTGGCGTGGCTCGTGTGCACGCCCATCATGGCGTTGTTCGTGTGGTTCGCGATGGTCGACGACGAGCTGCACGACCCCGGTCCGTTCCAAGACCCAACCGACTTCGAGGTGCGTCCGTGAAGAACCTGCTCGACCGCGTCGGCCGCCGCGGCCCGATCGTCATGGCCGTCTCCGGCGTGATCCTCGGCCTGTCGCTGCAGCCGTTCATCGGCACCGACGGCTGGGCTGGCCTCGGCCAGTGGGTCGGCGGGCTCGGCGCCCTGTTCGCCGCGTGGGCCGCACTGCGGATCGCGAAGGAAGAAGCGGGACGAGAAAACCAACGGGAAGTCGATCGCCTAAGAACTCAGGCGTACTACGTCGTCGCGGAGATCACGCTGGGGTCGGCGCCGCAGGGGTTCCACGTGCGCGTGACGAATGAGTCTACGGACCCGGTCCTCGATATTCGGGTTGTCGGACTGGTGCGAGATGCCGCGGCTAGGGATCAGGTGCTGTTCTGCAAGCCGGACGGCGAACCGCCGGATGTGTTGCTACCGGGGCAGCCGTGGGAGACGTGGTTGACGCCGTCGGCTTTCGAGGTCGACAGCGACATGATCGGCAGATGGGTCGACGCGAAAGTGTTACTCAGATTCCGTGATCTTGCTCGGAGCCGGTGGGAGCGGATCGGCCGTCGTCCGCCCGTCACCGACGAGTCGGCGCAATCGTGACGCACACTGTGTCCACCGCCGGTCCGGACGGTGTCGTCGGCGGATTCGGTGGTGCTCGACATCGTGGCGACCTCCCTGGTGCCGTTGCTGCGGTGCCCCGTGGCGAAGCTGAAAAAAGCATCCCGGTGGTGGTTTGCGTGGTCATCGGAATGCGGGCGTGTTCGAGCGCGGTGAGAGCGTGCAGCTACGGTCGGAGAGCCGCCAGCTGTGACTCTCGATGCGATCATTGGGGGCGCCAGCGCTCGCGATCAGCGCTGTTTGCAGGCCGCCTTGAGTAGCTGGTTTCGTGTCGACAGTGGGCTAGAAGCGACGGCCTGTGCGTCTCCGATGGGACTCCGTTGCCGAAGTAGTGTCTGACATTGGGCGACACCTCACGACACCGCAAAACTGGCTCGTCGATAACCCCGCCGGCGCCGCTGACCCGGGCGAAGCCGTCGATCAGGTCGTCGGCTCGATCGGTGCTGACGCACCGGCCGGCTACGTCCGCTCCGCCGCGCGCGGCGAGGAGGTCGAGTTCATCCTCGATGCGTTTCAGGCTCGCCTGGCCGCGGTCGCAGGTCAGGCCGAGAACTGGACCGCAGCGTTCAACGAGTTCGAATCTGCCGACGCCGTTGCCCTCTTGACTGTCTACAAGAGCAAAGGTCTCGAGTACCACACGGTCTTCTTCCTCGGCCTCGACGATGACCAGTGGTGGGCGTACGCCCGTGATCGGGAGGAGTCGACGTCGGCGTTCTTCGTCGGGCTGTCCCGGGCTGCGCACCGGCTGATCTTCACGACCGCCTAGACCTATACCCAGCGCATCACGGAGCTGTTCGAGATGCTGCGGGCGGCGGGAGTGCCTGAGCATCACTGGTGACGTGAAGCGCTTCGTCTCGGGCTGACCGGTCACGCGGGTTCATGCTCCGCGGTTCCTGCGACGATGAGAGCCGCAGCCCAGCCGCACGGAGCGCCGCCACGACGGTCTGGGCCGCGTTTTGCCGCTGGGATGACATAGTCACTGTTATCGGCGACGGGCTGGCCGACCTCGAAGCTTCAGTGCGTCCCGATACGGTCGATGACTATGACGTCCCATCCAGCTGCGATCAGGAGTTCCCTGCCGGGCCCAATTGCTGCAGCGCCGATCAGGTGGGTGACGTTATTGCGATGGACCTCGCGTCAACTCCAAGATCCGCCGACTGGATTACCTGCCCAACGTTGCTTGACACGGCACTAGATTTCGAGTGATCCTGTTCGGGCCTTCAATTTCTTCCATCGCCGACTATTCCACCACGGGTCCTTGGAGCTCAGATATCTGTACGACGTTCTCGCCAGCCACTCGAAATCCACCCATTGATCCTGCACTTGAATTTGTGAACGTCGTTGCTCGACAAGGGGCTCCAGGATTCGGTATGCTCGGACGGCTCTGATGCCCCAGTAGTCGACAAAGGCGCGCTTGTGAGCGTAGCTGTTTTTGATAACAAATCCCATGAGGGAAAGCTGATGACACACCTGTTCGGCGTGGCGGATCTCCTCTCTTGACCAGGTGGATACCGGTTTTCGCGATAGCCCTTTCAGGCCTTGGCGTGCCGTCTTGCTGTCGTCGTCCCAAAACTTGCTTAACATCTCTACCATCAACGCGCCGTGAGACGCTCTTCGTGCAACTAGCACCTGAACCGAAGAGACTCCGGCTGCTACAACTGCGATGACTGCTAAAAATGCTTGCATGGTAGATCTCCAGCGATCCGTATTAGAGTTGCAAGTGTAACGCTACCCGAGTGAGCATGGCCTGAATAGGGTCCATTTCAAACAGGGTGTGCGCCTGTTTGACGACGGGCGACTTAGGATACGGCTTCCGAGTCGGTTGGCGAGTTGGGGCTGCCGAGGAGTCAGGTTCAGTTTCAGGGATATCGACCTGCTTGGCAGTTCTGAACAGGTAGGCGTCTCGGCTTTGTTTTCGGTTCGTTGTCGCTTCGACGGCCATTAATCTCATGCATAATGACTCTTATGCATGAGTGGCACGGCGCGCGCCGAGTCATGCCTATGTTCGATAACTCGTGGTATGCGTTGTCGTCGGACGTAAGGGTCAACTTCAAACTGGGCAACGTTGCTAACGGCACAGAGTTTTTGGCGGTGCCGAGTCGCATTGGATCGTTAGCCGTGCTCGTACCCCGCGGGATCAGTGTGTCGCAAGGCGGTCGAACACGATGATGTCCCAACCGGCCGCGATCATGAGCTCTCCGCTGGGTCCGAACGCTGCGGCGCTGATCCCGCGGAAGTCGAATACGGCGACCTCGTCGCCGGTGGCGAGGTCCCAGACCCGCGCGGCGTCGTCATGTCCGGCGGTGACTGCCAAAGGGCGGCCGTGGAGCGTGCTGCAGGCCATAGCCTCGATCGGGCCGGGGTGGCCAGTGATGGTGGTGAGCTGTTCGCCGGTGGCGAGGTCCCAGACCTGCGCGGTGCTGTCGGAGCTGGCGGTGACGGCGACGGGGCGGTCGTTGAGGCTGGTGCAGGTCACCGCCTGCACCGGACCGGTGTGGCCGGTGAAGGTGGTGAGCT
>NZ_JBHVXZ010000223.1:0-7395 GCF_042881395.1 Amycolatopsis sp. NPDC058278
GCTTCCGGTGAGGGTGACCGCACCGTGGTTGAGGATGCCGCCGCCGTCGCCGACGACGTTGCCGTGGGTGAAGGCGACTCCGGTGGTGAGGGTGAGGTTGCCGGTCGGGCTGACTTCGGCGATGCGGAACATGCCGAGACCGGCCAGGGAGGCGTTGGTGATGGTGGCGGGGCCGGTCATCTCGATCGGGGTGGTGATGACGGGGAGCGCGTTGGCGGCGCCGCCGTGGGCGGTGGTCATGCCGTAGGTGCAGCCACCGGCCAGGACGAGGGTGTCGGAGGTGGGGGTGGAGTTGGCCAGGTTCACCGCCGCGACCAGAGCGTTTTCGCTGCAGGCCACCGGAATGGTGATGGCCTGCGCCACCGGAGCCAGTGCGACCAGGCCTCCGGTCGCGACGGTGGCCCCGAACAGGGCTCGGGCAATGGGACGGACATGTCGCATGACGTCTTTTCCTGGAACACAGGGGAACGGCACCGAGGTCCAGGGCGGTAACGGTAAATCCTACCCTTTAGGCCGGGTGATCGATACCCCACGCCCCCATATGGAGGTATTCGCAGTCGCTTGAAATCGCGCCCGAATCTGTTTGCTGTGACCTGGAAACGGAATTCGGGCTGTCGTCGAGAGAGGCCGGTGAGCGGTCCTACGGCGCGCGATGTCGCCCTCCGCCGGTCCGGGGAGTTCGGCGGCCGCGTGGTTTCCGGGCCGGCGGTGCGGTAACGGCGATGACGTCCTGGTCGTCGACCCAGGAGACCGAGGGCGTGCGGCTGTCGTCGGCGATGACGGGGACACGGACGCCGCGGGGGCCGAACTCGGTCCGGCCGGCGAGGGTGCCGGTCTGTGGCGAGTGCGGATCCGTTCCGGTGAACGTGACTTGCCAACTCCCGAAGCTGAACGCGATCTGCCGTCGCGGCGGGCTTGGGCTCTCCGGCGCGCCGCGGTCCAGATCCTCTGCCGTCATCAGCTTCTCCTCGCACGGTGGTGCGCGCCACGCAGGGCGTGGAACGGCGGACGTGCCGAGGTCTGGGGCAGTCTGGGCAGCGTAGGCGCTTTGTGCCGTCCGGAAGGAAGAATCCCCCGGATGAGTGACCCACGGGTGCGGGCCGGCGGCGATTCAGTTCCGGGCACGTTCGTCGAAGCCGGGTGGCTGGGCGTCGACGATGTCGGTGGCCCGGATCAGGCTTGCCTGCTCATCGGAGGCGGCCCCCTGCGGGCGGATGGGTACCCAGGTGGTGCTGGTGTGCTCGTCGCGCAGACTGTGCCCGGCGACCGTACCGATGTGCTCACGCCACAGCGGTGCCGAGCACGACGCCGGCCCGGTCCAACCGACGCGGCTGCGGTAGCGGACGAGCCAGCCGGGAGGGTAACCACCGCCGTGGCGCGTGGGCCAAGCCCGGTGCGTGCCGCCCGCCGTCTGGCCCGCACCTTGCCGATCGGTCCGCTCGCCGTCCACCGTCACCCGCCTTCGCTCGCGGTGCACCGGGGTGCACGCCATCGATCGCCGGGGTCCGGGGCGCGGCCTTCCAGCCTAGGACAGGCAGGGCCGGGAGCGTTTCACCCGGGCGGGTGGTTTCCCGCGAGGCGGCCCGGCCCCGGTCACGAGGGGTTCCTCCACAGTGGACGGCAGGTCCGCAGATCGCCGCTGGGCGAGCACGTGATGTGGCGTCCATTGGGGACCCGGGTGGCGCGGGAGATCGCGTCGTCGAGCCGGCTACGTCAGCGGGAGAAGCGCCAGCGCCTCTTGCGCGTTGTGCTCGGCGATCCCCTGCATGACCGCGCGATCGGGGAAGTCCCCGTCGAGGAGACGCAGCGGGCCGGCCACCAGCGACAGGCGCATCGCGAGCAGGTAGAGGTCGAGCCGCCGCGGGTCGAGGCCGGGCCGGGCCAGTGCGGGGTAGTGCTTGCCGAAACGGAGCCGGAGGAAGACGTGCTCCCACTCGACGTCGAAGTACATCAAGCCTTCGATGTCGATCAGCACAGGGTGCCCCTCGGCATCGATCAGGACGTGGTCGGGGCCGAGTTCTCCGTGGATCAGCCCGTACTCCGCGCGAGGGCGCACCCGGCCGGCCAGTTCCCGCAGACGGTCGCGCAACGCGGTGCCGGCTGCTGCGATCCGCCCGTCGCGCCCGGCCGCCTCCTCGAGGTCCCGCAGAGCGCGGTCGAGGACCCGCCGCTCGCACGAGACCTCGGACACCGCTGCGCCCCGCTCCAGCAGGTCGACCCGGCCGTAGTGCCGGCCCGGCTGCCGGTGCATCACCTGGAGCAGCTCGGCGAGCTCGCCCAGGGCTTTCGCGGCACGCGTGTGATCGGTTTCGAAGAGTGCTTCGAGCGTTCCACCGGAGACGTCCTCGACCACGGCGACGTCCGCGGGGTAGCGGCGCCGGCTGTCATCCACCCGGTGTATCCGCGGGACCCGCGTCCCGAGCCCGGCCAACGTCCGCTGCGCGGCCAAGAACGTGGCCAGACCGGAGGCGGGCGCGAACGGATCGGCCGGGTGGGCCTCCTGCTCACCAGACCAGAAGTTCTCGGCTTCGGCCCAGCTGTAGACGATCACGCTGGACGTGCGGGTTCCGTCGAGGCGGACCCGGTACACCCCCTTCTTGGTGCCTCCGCGCAACCGGTCCACCGCGACCACGCGGCATTCCGCACCCAGCGCGTCGCGCACCAGCTCCGACAGGCCTTCGACGTCAGCGAATCGCCTCATCCGCGGCATCCACCGAACTCGCGCAGACGACCACCACTACGCACCGGCCAGGCTCGCGACAACAGTCCTCACCGCCTTCGCCTCCGGAGCCTTCAGCTCGTCGAACACGGCCAATGCCTCCCGCAGCCGCGCGACGCCGTCCGCGACGTCCACGGCTTTCAAAGCGCACCGCCCCAGCCCTTCGAGCGCTCGTCCTTCCTGCAGCCGGATCCCGATGGCTCTCGACTGGTGAAGGGCTTGACGATAGAGCTCGGCGGGATCGCCCGCTTCGGGCCACGCCAGGGCGAGGCCACCGAGGTTGTTGAGGTTTTCGGCCTGCCACGCCCGGTCGTCGCCGAACAGAACCTGAGCGCGCTTCAGGTACATCAGCGACAGCCTGAAGTTGCCACCCGCGTGGTGCAGCCGGCCGAGGTTGTTCAGGGCCACCGCCTCACGGGTTCGGCTGTCCAACCGGCTGTAGATGATCTGGGCGCTGCTGTAGCAACCATCGGCCATTCCGTAGTCGCCGCGTTCGAAATACATGCGGCCGAGGTTGTTGAGCGCTCTGGCTTCGGTGTACCGGTCACCCAGCTCCCGGGACCGGGAAAGCACTTGATCGAATATGTCGATCGCGCTCGCATAGTCTCCGCAGACGCCGTAAGTGCAGCCGATGCAGAGCAAGCTCAAGGCTTCGCCGAGCCTGTTGCCGAGCTCGACGTACAGTGCGAGAGCCCGTTCGCCGTCAGCTCGGGCGGCGTCATGCCGCCCGAGCCGGAACTGCACGCTCGCGAGGCTGACGAGTGCTCCGGCGATACCGAACGGATTCTCCAGCCTTTCGTACAGCGCACGGGCGCGAGTGAGGTACTCGATCGCCTCCGGGTACTCGGAGAGCTCCATGCGGGCGAACCCGATTTCGGTCAGTGCCGCGGCTTCGCCGAGCCGGTCGCCGGACCTGGCGTACAAGTCCCGTGCGCGGATCAGGTCTCCGACCGCTGCGGGGTGGTCGCCGAGCAGGCTCTGCACCCGGCCCAGGTCCGCGCGGGTGGCTGCTTCATCCGTGAGATTGCCCGCCGCTTGTTCCGCGGCCAGCACGGCCTGGTCGATCCGGTGGGCGTCATGCCAGTATCCGTGCTGCTCGAGATAGGGGTGGAGCGCGACCGCGAGTTCCGCGGCCCGGTGCAGGTCGTCGTGGGCCGCGGCATAGGTGATGCAGGCACCGAGGTTGGCGCGTTCCGCGCTCAACCAGGCGATCGCCTCGCCTTCCGACTCGAATTCGTGGGTCCCCACCGGCGGCTGCGCGGCGATCTCCGGGCGCGGGCCGCGGGTGGCGACGAATCGAGTCGCCGACCTGACCGCGTGGAGATAGTGGTCGAGCAGCCGTTCGAAGGCTTTGTCGTCACCGTCTTCGCCACTGAGGGTGAGACTGTAGGCCCGGGTCAGATCGTGCAGGCGATAGCGACCGGGAGCCACTTCTTCCAGCAGGTGGTTGAGGTACAGCGCGTCGAGGTGTTCCCCGGTCGGTTCCCGGTCTTCGCCGTCGAGCGCCGCCGCCGCGCGGGCCTCGATCTGGGCGCCGGGATGGAGGCCGAGGCGGCGGAAGAGCCGTTTCTCCTTCGGGCTCAAGTCCCGGTAGGAGAGGTCGAACGCTGCCGCCACGGTTCGATTGCCCGCGCGGAGCATCGTGATCCGGTTGCGGGAGCGCCTGAGGTCGTCGGCCAGCTGCTCGGGCGTCCAGCAGGGGTGGTTCCGCAGCCGGCCGGCCGTGAGGGCGATGGCCAGCGGCAGGTACCCACACATCGCCATCAGCTCGGCCACGGCCCGGGGATCGTGTCGATGCGCACCGGTGTAGCGCTGGAACATCGCGGCGGCGTCTTGCGGCGGGAGGGTCTGCAACGAGACCGGGCAGGCGTCGCCGACGGACTCGATCCGACGCCGGCTGGTGACCAGTACGAGGCTTCCGGGACCGCCGGGCAGCAGCGGCCGGACTTGCTCGTCGTCGACGGCGTCGTCGAGCAGCAGCAGGATCTTCCGCCCGGCCAGCTTCTCCCGCCACAACCGGGCACGATCGTCCAGGCCGGCGGGAATGTCGATCGCGGGGACACCCCAGAGGAGCAGCAGCGAAGCCAGGGCGTCACCGGGATCCACGGGTGCTTGCCCGGGACTGTGGCCGTGCAGCTCGAGGAAGACCTGGCCGTCGGGGAAGTAGCCGGCGAGCCGGTAGGCGGCGCGGACCGCGAACGTCGTCTTCCCGATGCCCGGCATGCCGTCCACGACGTGGACGGCCATCCCCAGCGTGCCGTGGCCCGCGGCGGTGGACACCGTCGCGGTGAGCTCGGCCAGCTCCCGGCCACGGCCGGTGAAGGCCGGCAGGTCACGGGGCAGCGTGGAGCGGCCGCTCGTCGAGACCGGGAAGGGCACCGCTTCCGGCCGCCGTGGCGGTGGCCCGGCTTCCGCCGGAACGAGCTCTTCGGTACCCGGCGGATACGGGTGATCCGGCAGGCTGATCCAGCCGACGGTCACGGTCTCCTTCACGGCCACGTGCACCGGTCGAAACGTCGCGGAGTCCACAATCGTGCTGCTGCGGACGACTTCGTCGAAGAACCACGTCGAAGTGATCAGCGCGAGCGTCCCCGGCGATCCGGCCAGGGCGTTCTTGAGCTGAGGGGCCTCGATCAAGCGAAATGCCTGATTGATCGCGGGGCCGGTCGCTCCTTGGTCGTCGTAGGCGACTTCTCCCGCGTGAAGTGCCATTCGCAGCCGGATTCGCTCCTCCGCCCGGTGCGTTTCATTGTGCCGCCGGAGTTCCCTGGCGAGGGACAGCGAAAGAACTTCGACGAAGGGACCTTTGAGGACCTGCGCCGGCACGAGCACGAGAGTTCCGTCGCCGGTGCTCTCGTGCCTGCAGTCGAACCACGGCACCCCCGCCTCCTTGAAGGCTCGACGCAGCGCGAGGTCGAGCCCTTGTCGAACCACCAGCCGGTGCGGCGTGGTCCTGCTCTGGTGACCGTAACCTTCGATATCCACCGCGAGGACCGTGCGATGGACGACCAGTCGTGAGTGCTCCATTTTCCCCCACACGCACTTGTCCAGGATTCGAGTGTATGGATGAGCCCCTCGGGGCGGCCATCCTGAAGTCGCCGAACGGCGCCTCGGAGCGGATGAATGGTCTCGGGTAAAACGGAAGTAAAAGTCAGCGGCGAGCGAAGTTCAACATCAACTGAGCGTGGCGCTCATTGGCCGTTGGACAGCAATTCCGGCCGGCACGCCTCCGGGACGGCCGACGCCCACGGCCACGCGCTCCGGCCGGAGGCGCGCAAACGAGCTTCCACGGTCGAAGGTCGCCGATGCAGGCCCATCCGTGGGTGTCGAGCGCTATCTCGAAACCGTCCGCCACGACCCGGTTCGGCTGCGGGCCTTCATGCTGGACCTGCCCAAGGGCGGCGACCTGCACAGTCATCTGTCCGGAGCGGCATCGACCGAGCTGCTGATCTCCCTGGCCGCCCAGGACGGGCTCTGCATCCACACCACGACGTTCGTCGCGGCGGCCGGGCCGTGCGGTGCGGGTCAGCGTCCCGCCGCGGACACCTCGTCGGATCCGGCTTTCCGCCGGGCCGTGCTGATGGCGTGGTCGATGGAGGGGTTCCAGGCGGGGCAAGGCGAATCGGGGCACGACCACTTCTTCGCCACCTTCGGCAAGTTCGGCGCGGTCACCGACTACCGCCTGCGCTACCGCGACCTGAAGACCCTGGCCCGCACCGGCCTGGACCACGCGTTCCTCGACGGCGCGTCCCTGTGGCGCAGCCCGGACACCTTCGTCCCGGCCACACCGTGCGCCCGCGACCGGCTGGCCGCACCCCACCCCGGCCCGGGCTGCCGGACGTTCCTCGCCGGCAGTCCGAAAGCGAGCCTGCAATGGCAGCAGGAAGCCAGGTTCGCCGCGTTCGAGCACCGTTACCGCTGATTCCGGCACGACCTGGGGGAAGGAAATCCGTATGTCTTCATGGCGGCGTTGTGTTTCGATTCTGTTCCTGGTCCTCGCCTCCGCCGGCTTCGCACCACCCGCCCAGGCGGTGGCCTCCAGGACCGAGGCGCCGGCATCTACGTCAGCGTCGCGGTCGACTTGGGGATCGCTCCCCGCAACCGGGTGCGGGTGACCGGCACGCTGCGCGACAGCTCCGGGTTGCTCATCCTTGTGCCCGGTGACCCGGCGGCCGTCGTCGTGCACGGCAACGGGCCCGCCGTCCGGCCGCGGCTGCTCGCCGCCGGCGCCGTCGGCGAGAACTCCGAGGGGCAGCTGGTGCGCGTGATCGCCACGATCACCCGAGCGCCGACGCCGGATCTGCCGTACGGAACCAAGTTCGTCGTCGACGACGGCTCGGGCGAACTCACCATCTTCGTCAACACCCGGACCGGCATCGACCTCACCGGGCTCACCGCCGGCCGGGCCGTCAGCGTGACCGGTTTCAGCAGCCAATTCGACACCCACTACGAAATCGACCCACGATTCCCGGCCGATGTCACCGCATGCCCATCGAGGAAAGGGATGTCATGAAAGCCGGCTACTCCGATCGCACCGACCAAGAATTCCTGAACGGCATGGTGGACAGCATCAACCGGCACCGGGCGAAGCACGGCGTCCCGCCGGCCCAGTGACCGGAGCGGCCCACCCCCCCCACCCGCCGGGCGGCGCCGGAGCCCCCCAAGGCCCCCCCCCC
>NZ_JBHVXZ010000224.1:0-7385 GCF_042881395.1 Amycolatopsis sp. NPDC058278
CGCGTTTTGGTTCCTCGGCCTCGACCAGTGCGAACCGGCGGGCGCGGCGCACCCCCAGTGCGCCGCTCCCGCCGTGGTCTTCAGTGGCAGAACGAGACTTCCGGATATCCCGGCCGGTCGAGCACCGGCCGTGACTCGCCGCGCAGGTGCTGGTCGAAGAACGCGTTGACGTACGTCCGGGCGATCTCCTGGGTCCGCGGCGCGGACGTCGTCGCACCGTAGCCGACGCCCAGTTCGTCGCCGACCAGGCCCACGTCGGTGAACGACGCGTGCTGGGCGCCCTTCACCTCGGCCCACCGCCGCCAGCCGGTCAGCTGCGCCCAGTCCCGTTCCCACGTCTGGTCGCCCGGCACGCAGGCGGTGGCCCCGAGCTGGTGGCCCAGGAACATGAACGGCCGCGACAGCCCGGGCGGGGTCAGCGGGACGTGGGTCGTGCCGTCGATGTCCATCCCGGCCTTGATCCGGCTGTCGGCGACCATCGCCGGGAGGGTGCTCGCGCCACCGATGGAGTGCCCGGCCATGCCGATCCGGGCCGCGTCGATCAGCGGTGCCCACTTCGAGTGCGTCAGCGAGTCCAGGACGAACGACACGTCGGCGGCCCGTCCGAGTGCCAGCTTCTCCCCGAAACCGTCGTCGTGCGAGACTCCGCAGGACGCGCACCCGGCGAAGTGGCCGTCCGGGAAGCTCTGGCCGGCGTTTTCGTAGGTGTGGCCGATCAGCGCGACGGCGTACCCGTGACTGGCCAGGTCTTCGGCCAGGGCGCTGAGCGTGGCGCGGGGCTTGGTGTAGCCCGGTGACAGCACGATCAGCGGCAGCCCGCGCCCGGCGGGCCGGGCGTCGGCGACCGAGTTGGTCACCATCGTCGTGAGCATGTCCGGTGCCACGGTCAGGCCGCTGTCGGTCAGCAACGCCGCCGATTCCTCCGGGGTCAGGTACTGCGTCTTGGGCCCCTTGGCCGAAGCGGCCGGGTAGAAGAGCGAGACCATCAGCTCCCGGTAGGGGACGGACGGCACCCACGGGTCGGGGCGCGAAGTGTCCTTCAGGTACACCGCCGTGCTGCCCACCGGCCGGTCCCCGGTCGGGGCGGGCAGGTACGGCGTCGACGTCCGGGCGAAGGCGACCTCCGGGTACCGCGTGGCCGGCTGGTCCAGCAGCGGCTGCGGCCGGCCGCGCAGGTGCTGGTCGAAGAACGCCCGGACGTACGCCGCGGTGATCGCCTGGCCGCGCACGGCCGGGGTGGTCGCGCCGAAGTCGAGGCCCAGCTGCTCGCCGACCAGGCCGAGGTCGGTGAACGACGGGTGCTGCATCCCGGCCACGGTGAGCCAGCGCTTCCAGCCCGTCAGCTGCTTCCAGTCGGCGTCCCAGGTGGCGGACTCGACGCCGGTGCCGGGGGCGTACAGGCTCTGCCTGCCGAAGAACAGGAACGGCCGGTCGAGGCCCGGGGCGAGCAGGGGATCGCTCTGCGTGCCGTCCATGTCGATCCCGGCCTTGATCCGGGGGTCGGTCACCATCGCGTTCACCGTGCTCGTGCCGCCGACGGAGTGCCCGGCCATGCCGATCCGGGAGGCGTCGATCAGCGGTGCCCACTTCGAGTGCGCCAGCGAATCCAGGACGAACGACACGTCCTTCGCCCGGCCGCGCTGCAGCTTCTGCCAGAACTCGACGTTGTAGCTGCCGCAGGCCGCGCAGCCGGTGACCCGGCCGTCCGGGAAGGTGGTGGCCACGTTCTCGTAGGTGTGGTCGACCAGGATCACCAGGTAGCCGTGGCTCGCCAGGTCTTCGGACAGCGAGGTCAGCTCGGCGCGGGGTCGCTTGAAGCCGGGCGACAGGACGACGGCCGGCAGGCCGCGCCCGGCCGGTCGCGCGTCGACGACAGCGTCGGTGCGCACCGTGGTCAGCACCGACGGCGGGATACCGGTGATGCCGGCTTCGTCGAAGACGGCCTTCGCTTCGGCCTCCGACATGAACTGCTTCTTCGGCCCGTCGGCCGAAGCGGCCGGGTAGAAGAGGGAAACCATCAGCTCGCGGTAGGGCACCGACGGCACCCACGGGTCGGGCCGCGAAGTGTCCTTGAGGTCCAGGGCGGTCGTGCCGACGGGCCGGTCGCCGGTCGGTTTCGCCAGCGTGAGCGCCGGGTCCGCCGACGCGGACGGCGACGTCAACGCGAGGGTGAGTGCGGTGATGACCATGATGCTCTTGATTCTCATCCGATGAAGGTCACTTCCGGGTAAGCGGGCGAGGGCGCGGCCAGCAGCGGCTGCGGGCGGCAACGCAGGTTCAGATCGAAGAAAGCGCTTACGTAGTTCCGCGTGATGGTCAGCGCCCGGTACGCGTCGATCGACGCGCCGAGGTCGACGCCCAGCTGCGCGGCGAGCACGCCGAGGTCGGTGAACGAGTTGTGCACCGTGCCGGACACCATGAGCCAGCGCTTCCAGCCGGTCAGGTGCGTCCAGTCCGTTTCCCAGTCGTCGTACGGACCCGGCACGCCCGGCGTGTAGTCGTCCATGCTGCCCACGAACATGAAGGGCCGGGAGAGCCCCGACGCTGGGATCGGGACGTGGACGCTGCCGTCCAGATCGGCCCCCGCGCGGATGCGCGGGTCGGCCAGCATGGCCTGGGTGGTGATCGCCCCGCCCGCCGAGTGGCCGGTCATGCCGATCCGCTGCGGGTCGATCAGCGCGCCCCACTTCGAACGCAATAGGGAGTCGAGCACGAACGACGTGTCCTTCGTCCGGACCTGCGCGAACTTCTCCCAGAAGCCGGGCTGGTCGTCGACCTCGCAGGCGGCGCAGCCGGTGACGTGGCCGTCGGGGAAGGTCGTGGCGCGGTTCTCGTAGGTGTGGTCGATCGCCGCCACGGCGTACCCGCGGCTGGCCAGCTCCTCGGCCAGCGCGGTGAGCGTCGCCCGCGGCTGCGTCCAGCCCGGGGACAGCACGACCAGCGGCAAGCTGTGCCATCGCCCGGCCGGTCGCGCGTCGACGACGGCGTTCGTCCGGACCGTGCTGAAGACGTCCAGCGGCAGGCCCGGGATGTTCTGCCGCTCGAGGTTGCGTTCCGACTCGAGCGGGGTCATGTACTGCTTCTTCGGCCCGTTGGCCGAGGTCGCCGGGTAGAAG
This sequence comes from Amycolatopsis sp. NPDC058278, assembly GCF_042881395.1. Lineage (NCBI taxonomy): Bacteria > Bacillati > Actinomycetota > Actinomycetes > Pseudonocardiales > Pseudonocardiaceae > Amycolatopsis > Amycolatopsis sp. NPDC058278. Next base: position 3,117 of record NZ_JBHVXZ010000224.1, read on the forward strand.
ACGGAGACCATCAGCTCCCGGTAGGGCACCGACGGCACCCACGGATCAGGCCGCGAAGTGTCCTTGACGGACAGTGTGGTGACGCCGACGGGCTGGTGACCGGTCGGGGCGGGCAGGTAGGGCGTCGTGGCCGCCGAAGCGGGCGACGCGGACAAGGTGAGTGTGAGTGCGGTGGCTACCGCGAGAGTGCGCATGGATTCCCCCAGTCGGAATCGTCAGGACAGGTGGCGGAGACGGCGGAAGCAGAACCAGGTGAGCAGGGCCGTCATGGCGAGGTAGAGCGCCAGTTCGAGCCACTGCAGCGGCCAGAACCGGGAGCCCGGCTGGTAGGTCAGCCGCTGCTGGTAGCCGTGGGTGCCCAGCTGCGCCATGCAGGCTTCCATGGTGCCGCGCTCCGGCGGAGGTGCTGTCCCCGCGCCTGGCCTCGGCGCACAGGTCTGCACGAAATCCGGCAGCGGATCGGCCACGTTCCCGGCCGGGTCCACGGTTTCGTTCGCCAGCACCCACGCGCCGGCCGGCTGCCGCATCCCGATCTCGGTGATCCCCTGGTTGTCGTTGCCGGTGATGTTCGTGATGTCCTTGCCGACGATCGCGACCGTTTCGGTTTGCGGCGGCAGCAGGTACGGGCGCACGAACGCCGGGACAAGGATCAGCACGGCGGCGAGCGTGACAAGGGTGACGGCCATGGCGGCCACCGTCCGCTTCACCAGCATCCCGGTCGCGACCCCGAGAGCGAGAGCGAAGGCCGCGTAGCCGATCGGGACGATGCCGCGGGCACCGAACACCACCGGCATGATGCGCGAGAGCATCCCACGATCGGTCTGCGTCGCCGCGAGCGCGTCGATCGGGCTCGCCCACCACGACACCGCCCAGCCGAGCAGGGCCGCTGCGATCATGGCGGCCAGCAGGCCGAACCCGAGCTTGGTGGTGAGCCACCGCTTGCGCGTGACGGTCTGGTTCCACACGAGGCTGTGCGTGCCGCTCTCCAGCTCGCGGGTGATCATCGGGACGCCCCAGAAGACGCCGATCACCGCAGGCAGCAGGTACAGGACCAGGATGGTCCCGCCGAAGAGGGTGTCCTGATCGGAGAAGTTCGTGCGGCCCACCAGATCCGGCCCGGTGATCGCGAGCACGACGCCGATCGCGATCAGGGCGGCGAACACCGACAGGGCGGGAACGCGGAACTGGCGCCAGGTCAGCCAGGTCATCGGAGGACCTCCAGGGCGGGGCGGGCGGCGGTGGGGTTGCTCATGTACTCGAGGACGAGGTCCTCCAGGCCGAGCTGCCCGACCGTCCACGCGGGGTCGAGGATCGGCGCCTCGGTGCGGACGAGGACGGTGGTCTGGCGGTCGGTGTGCCTGGCCGACACGACGTGCTGGTCCGCCGGCAGCGTCTCGACGTCGCGCCGCGGCCCGGAAAGCCGGTGGTGCGTGGCGAGCAGCGTCTCCACTTCGCCGATCACCCGGACTTGGGAGTCCACCAGCACGACGAGGTGGTCGCAGACCCGTTCGAGGTCGTTGACCAGGTGCGAGGACATCACGACGGACAGCCCGTGCTCGGCGACGGCCTCCATGAGGTCCTGCAGGAACTCGCGGCGGGCCAGCGGGTCCAGCGCCGCGACCGGCTCGTCGAGCAGCAGCAGTTCGGGACGCTTGGCGATGCCGATCGTGAGTGCCAGCTGGGCGCGCTGGCCGCCGGACAGCTTGCCGGCGTGCTGCTTCGGGTCCAGCCCGAGCCGTTCGATGCGCTTTTCCGCGAGCGAGGCGTCCCAGCCGGGGTTGAGGTGGGCGCCGAGCCGCAGGTGCTCCTCGATGGACAGTCCACTGTAGACCGGCGTGTTCTGGGCGACGTACCCGACCTTGGCCAGCTGTTCCGGGCCGCTGCCGGGCACCCCGCCGCACACCTCGATCGTGCCGCTCGTCGGCTCCAGCATGCCGGCCGCGATGTTCAGCAGCGTCGACTTGCCGGCGCCGTTCGGGCCGACGAGCCCGGTGACGTGACCGGCCTCGATCTCCAGCGTGCAGCCGGTCAGCGCCTGCTTGCGCTTGTACTTCTTGCCCAGGCCCTGGGCTTTCAGGACAGTCACGCTATGTCCTCTCTGGCGGAGTCGCGAAACGTGGACATCAACAAGGCTTCGATGCTCTCCTCGTCGAGACCCGCCTTGCGGGCCTGGGAAAGCCAGCGGCGCAGGTCGCGCCGCAGCGGTCCGAGCACGGCGAACGAGGCGCCGCCGTTCAACGTCGCCGTCACGAACGTGCCGACGCCGGGGCGGGCCGCGACCAGGCCGTCGTGCTCCAGCTCGCGGTAGGCCTTCAGCACGGTGTTCGGGTTGATCGCGAGGCTCGCGACCACGTCCTTGACCTTCGGGAGCTGGTCTCCCTCGTTCAGCAGGCCGAGGCGCAGCGCGTGCCGCACCTGCTGGACCAGCTGCTGGTACGGCGACAAGCCGGACCTCGCGTCCAGGTGGAACTCGATCATCGGCAACTCCATTTATCTAGTTAGCTAGCACTATAGCTAAGTGGTGTCACTGGGGCCAGTGTCATTCCGGGGCTTCGCCCCGGGCCGGGGGCTCCGCCACCCGGAACCCCCGAAAGCCGCAGTGATCTTTTTCGGCAGCCGGAGCCAACCTCGGTACCCCCTCGCCCGTCTGTGGAGGCGAAGTGATCGTTTCCTCTCCGAAGGGACTTTTCGTGCGTCGATTTTCTGGGGGAGGCATCGTGCGCGGCGTGGTCGTCGCACTCGGTGTCTCGATGGCCGTTGCGGCGGGCCCGGCGGTCGCGTCCGCGGCACCGGCCTCCATCGACAAGGTGCCGACGCCGCAGCTGAGCTGGACCGACTGCGCCGACGGGTTCCAGTGCTCCAAGGCTTCCGTGCCGCTGGACTACGACCGGCCGGCCGGTACGAAGATCGACCTGGCGCTGATCAAGCTGCCCGCCACCGATCCTGCGCACCGGATCGGCACGCTGTTCGTCAACTTCGGCGGGCCCGGCGCGTCCGGCCTGCAGCGGCTGCGGGAGCGCGGCAAGTGGCCGTGGCTGTTCTCCGACGCACTGCGCGCGCGGTTCGACCTGGTCTCGTGGGACCCGCGCGGGATCGCCAACAGCACGGCGGTCCGGTGCTTCGACTCCGTGGCCGAGCAGCAGGACTTCTTCGGGTCGTTCCCGGAGATGCCGGGCGACGCGAGCGGCAACGCGGCCTTCTACGCCAAGTCGAAGGAGCTCGCCGACCGCTGCTCGGCGAAGGCGGGCCCGATCCTCGAGCACGTCTCCACGGCCAACACGGCCCGCGACATGGAAATGCTGCGCCGCGCGGTCGGCGACCCGAAGCTGAACTACCACGGCATTTCCTACGGAACGCAGCTCGGGGCGACCTACGCGAACCTGTTCCCGAACCGGATCCGGGCGATGGTGTTCGACGGCACCATGGACTTCGCCGGCAACTCGACCGGCCAGAACGGCAACGGCAAGAGCGTCCCGCTGGACACCCGGCAGGACGTCGCGACCGGCATCGCGCAGACCTTCGAGCAGTTCCTGCGGCTGTGCACGGAAGCGGGCCCGAAGTGCGCGTTCTCTTCGGGTGACCCGAAGGCGAAGTGGGCGGCCCTGACCGCGCGCGCCAAGCAGGCTCCCATCGTCAGCGACGGCGAGACGTGGACCTACTCGGGCATCATCAACGCGGCGGCCGACCTGTCCGACTCGCGGGGCTGGGCGGACATCGCCACGCTGCTGCAGCGACTCTACGACGCTCCGGCCACCCCGGCCCTGCGTACGGCCGCCGCGGTGGCCGGTGAGCAGTACACCTCGAACCGTACCGAGGCGTTCAACGCCATCCAGTGCTCCGACAGCGACGTGCCCACCGACCCGGCGATCTACAGCCGGTACGCCGAGTCGGAGGACCAGCGCGTGCCGTACTTCGGGCGGATCGCGGTGCTGGACATGATGAGCTGCGCGTTCTGGAAGGCGAAGGACACCGACCGCTACACGGGCCCGTGGAACCGCTCGACGTCGGCGGAGATCCTGGTGCTGAACAACCGCTACGACCCGTCCACCCCGCTGCACGGCGCCCAGGACGGCGCCGCGGAACTGGCGCGGGCACGCGTGTTCGTGACCGAGGGCTACGGGCACTCGTCGATGTACGTGCCGAGCACGTGCACCGAACAGGTCAAGCGCGACTACCTGATCTCGGGGACCTTCCCCGCGGCGGGCAAGACCTGCACGATCGACGCCAGCCCCTTCGCGGGCTGATCTTGACCGGGGCGGGCCGCACCGG
>NZ_JBHVXZ010000225.1:0-7380 GCF_042881395.1 Amycolatopsis sp. NPDC058278
TGCCCCCGGCGGTGGTGTGGGGGGGGGGGGGCGGGGGTGGTGCCCCCCCCGGCCCCGGGGGGGGGGGGGGGGGGGGGGCCCCCCCCGGGGCGCCCCCCACCACCCGCCGCCGGGCCCTCAGTCCGCGATCAGCACGGGCTCCGGCACCCCGGTCCACGCCTGGCGCTGCTGCACGGGCCGGGCACTCAGCTCCCGCTGCCGCCGCACGAACCACGCACCGGGCGCCACCCCGGTTGCCCCGTGCTCCGGGTGGATCAGGTACACCGGCGCCGTGTTCTCGAAGGCCGCGATCGCCAGCCGTTCCGGGTCGTTCAGCCGCGTCGTCAGCCGGCACGTTCCCCGGTCCGCGACGAGCGTGTGCGGGTTGTTGCCCGCTTCGCCGCGGACCAGTTCGCGGCCTTCCGCGGGCAGCTCCCACCAGTCGCTGCGCCAGGCCGGCGCGCCCAGCAACGCCAGCGGCAGCACGATCAGGTCCCCCTGGGCCTGGAGCCCGTCGATCACCGGGACGGTGACCTGGCGGTCCAGGTGGTCGAGGACGTCGAGTCCGGTCCGGTCCAGCAGTTCGCTCAGGAACATGCGCTCACCTCGAGAAAGTCAGGTCCGGCGCTGCAGGCGCGCGTACTGGGCTCCGGTGAGCCCGTACGACCAGCCGGCCGCGTCGAGGGGATGGTCGAATTCGGCGGGCACGCTCAGCCCGTAGCGACGGCGGGTGCCGTCGCGCTCCACCGAGCCGTTCACCGCCAGCAGCAGCCGCGAAGGCGCCTGCCCGTTCCGCAGCGGAAGGTCGTAGAGCCGGAGTTCGCAGCCGGGGTTGCCGGGATCGGGCGCCCGGCTCGAGATCCGCAGCCCGGCCTGCTCGATGTACGCCGCCCAGCCCAGGTGCTCGATCGCACAGCGGCGCACCTCGACGTTGGACTCGCGGTCGATCCGGTCCGCGGTGGGGTCTTCGATCACCCAGGACGGCACCCGCGTGCCGTGCCAGGCGTGCACGCCCCAGCCGTCCGGGTAGACCACCGCGGGCCCGGACCCGTCGTGCGGCCGGTACCCGTCGTCCGTGTGGATCGCCAGCGGCCGTTCGGCGACGACGCAGACGCCGTCGCGCGGCCACCACCAGCCGCACGAGCGCACGAGCACCGCCCACAGTTCCAGCTCGGGGTCACCCGAGTCCGGCGTCACCCAGTACGCGTCCTGCTGCCCGTACCAGTGCAGGCCCAGCGAACGCGGAATGGCGGCCCGGATCAGGCCGGCGACGGACTCTTTGACGGTCTGCCTCGCCTCGGGCGAAATGTCGCCCCACCGTCTTCGCAGCGCGGCGACCCGCGTCGCCAACCGGGCTTCCACCGGCTCGGCGGACCCGGATGGTGGCACGGCGGCGTTCGGGGAAGACACCCAGACGAACTTCGGCGGCGGCTCGCCGAGCAGCGCGTAGAGCCGGGTGATGGCGTCTTCGGCCGCGGGACGATCCGCGGAATACGTGCTGAAGGCGTGGCTCAACCACGCGGAAATATCGGGAAGTCGGCGGTCCGGCCGCCGCGGGGCGCTCAACGCGCGAGGGCGCGCACGCCCTTTCGAATCGACATGCTCCGATCATGACAGCCGTTTCGCCGATCGCGCAAGCGGCTTCTCGGGGGTTCCGGGTGGCGGAGCCCCCGGCTCGGGGCGAAGCCCCGGATGTCTCAGCCTGGACCTGAACCCGCTTCCGCGCCTAGAGTTCGTCGTGCCCGCGGTCCGTGCCGCGGTTCCGCCGTCGCACCAGCTCTTCCCGTGAAGGAAGTGTCCATGGACGGCAGGTTCACCCGGCGGCAGCTGATCAAGGGCGGGCTCGCGGTGGCGGCGGTGCCGCTGCTCCCGGCGGTCGCCTCGGCGGCGCCCCGCATCGACGTTCCCGCGCTCCCGTGGCCGGCGGCGAACGACATCGTCGCGAACACGACGATTCCCGTTTTCCCGGATCGCGCTTTCGCGATCACCGGTTACGGCGCGAAGAACGACGGCAAAACCGACAACACCGCGGCGATCGCGAAGGCGATCGACGCCTGCGCCGCGGCCGGCGGCGGCCACGTGATCGTGCCGGGCGGCGGGAGTTTCCTGACCGGTGCCATCCGGCTCAAGAGCCACGTCGACCTGCACCTCGAACCCGGTTCGGTGCTGAAGTTCAGCGGTGACGCGGCGAAGTTCCCGAATGTCCTGACCCGCTACGAGGGCATCGAATGCGTCAACCACTCGCCGATGATCTACGCCTACGGGGAAAAGAATATCGGCCTCACCGGCAGCGGCACACTCGACGCGGCGGCGACCTCGTCGTGGAACAAGGGCAGCGACCGGGCGTACCTGGAATCGTTGGTGGCCAAGGGGATCGCGCCGGAGAAGCGGGTGGTGCCGGGCTCGGGGCACACCATGCGTTCGGCGTTCGTCGAGCCGTACGCCTGCGAGAACGTGCTGATCCAGGGCGTCACCCTGAAGAACTCCATGTTCTGGCAGCTGCACCCGACGCTGTGCCGCAACGTCACGGTCGATGGCGTCAGCACCGATCCCAGCACCGCGCACAGCAACACCGACGGCTGCGACCCGGAGTCGTGCGACCACGTCGTCATCGCCAACTGCACCCTCGGCGCGCACGACGACAACATCGCCATCAAGTCCGGCCGCGACGCCGACGGGCGGCGGGTGAACGTCCCGTGCCAGAACCTCGTCGTGGTGAACTGCGTGATGAACGGCAACTGGGGTGCGATCACCTGCGGCAGCGAGCAGACCGGCGGGATCCGCAACGTCTACGCGTACAAGCTCACCGTGAAGGGTGATACGAAGTTCGCCCTGTACGTGAAGTCCAACACGCTGCGTGGCGGGTTTTCCGAGAACATCAACCTCGACAGCGTCTCCGGCACTTTCGCGCGGAACTTCGTGTACGTGACATCCACGTACAACAGCCAGATCGGTAGCTCCGTCCCGTCGTTCGGGCCGTTCACGATCAGCAACTGTTCGAGCACGAAGATCGCGGGCAAGACGTTCGACGTCAGCGGGCTTTCGAACGCCCACGTGCACGGGTTCGCCGTGGCGAACTCCACGTTTAAGGGCGTGTCGGACACGTCGAACACGCTGAAGTACGTGGACAGTGCCCGCTTCACGAATGTGACGGTCAACGGCAAGCCGATCTGACCCTGCGGGATCGGCGGCGCTGCGGCAGGCTTACTACCAACGAGTAGGAAGCCTGCCGTTCGTCCTTTCCGGAGGTAGCCGTGGACGTCCCCGAAGTGCCCTCGAAGGTGGATCCGGACGCACTGACCGCCGTCCTCGACGGTCGCTGGGCCGAGCTGCGCCGCGGGGTGCGGGCGCAGATGGCCGGCGCGGAGTTCCGGGACCCGGTGGACCTCGGCATCGAGGCGCACCGCGCCCAGGTGCTCGACCAGCTGCGCGCGCTCGCCGGAACCGACCGCCCCGGCCTGGGCTTCGACCCGGCGTACGGCGGCGGTGGTGACGTCGGCGGGTCGGTGACGTCGTTCGAGATGCTCGGCTACGGCGACCTGTCGCTGATGGTGAAGGCCGGCGTCCAGTGGGGCCTGTTCGGCGGCGCCGTCCAGCTGCTCGGCACCGAGCGGCACCACGAGCGGTACCTGCGCGCGATCATGGACCTCGACGTCCTGGGCTGCTTCGCGATGACCGAGCACGGCCACGGTTCCGACGTCCAGCACCTGCGCACCACGGCGACCTTCGCCGACGGTGGGTTCGTGATCAACACGCCGGATGCGATGGCCCGCAAGGAGTACATCGGCAACGCCGCCCGCGACGGCCGGCTGGCGGTGGTCTTCGCGCAGCTGGTGACCGGCGGCGAATCGCGCGGCGTGCACGCCTTCCTCGTGCCGATCCGCGACGACGACGGTGCGCCGATGCCGGGGGTGTCCATCAAGGACTGCGGGCCGAAGGCGGGCCTCAACGGTGTCGACAATGGACGGCTGGCGTTCGACGACGTCCGGGTGCCGCGCGAAGCCCTGCTGAACCGCTTCGGTGACGTCGCCGAAGACGGGACGTACTCGAGCCCGATCGAGAGCGACAGCCGCCGGTTCTTCACGATGCTGGGCACGCTGATCCGCGGCCGGGTGAGCGTCGCGGGCAGCGCGGGCAGCGCCACGAAACGCGCGCTCACGCTGGCGATCCGCTACGGCGAGTTCCGCCGCCAGTTCGCGAAGCCGGACGGCGACGAGGTCGTCGTCCTGGACTACCTCGCCCACCAGCGGAAACTCCTGCCGGCGCTGGCCAAGACGTACGCGCTGCACTTCGCGCAGGAAGAGCTGGTCTCGAAGCTGCACGACATCGATTCGTCGGCGCCCGAAGAGGAGCAGCGCGAGCTGGAGTCGCGCGCCGCCGGGCTGAAGGCGCTCGCGACGTGGCACGCGACGTCGGCGATCCAGACCGCGCGCGAGGCGTGCGGCGGCGCGGGCTACCTGGCGGAGAACGTGCTGCCCGGGCTGAAGGCCGACACCGACGTCTTCACGACGTTCGAAGGCGACAACACGGTGCTGCTGCAGCTGGTCGCGAAGGGCCTGCTGACCAGCTACAAGCAGGATTTCGAGGACCTTTCGCCGCTGGCGACGGCCCGCTTCTTCACCGACCAGGTGGTCAGCACGCTCCTGGAGCGGACCTCGGTGCGCAAGGCGCTCGAGTCGCTCACCGAAGGGTCCGACTCGGAGGTGTTCTTCCGCCGCGAATGGCAGCTGCGGCTGTTCGAGGACCGCGAGGAGCACGTCGTCGAAGGCGTGGCGAAGCGCCTGCGCAAGGCGGCTGCCGACCCGTTCGGTGTGTTCAATTCGGCGCAGGACCACGTGCTGCGCGCGGGCCGCGTCCACGTCGAGCGCCTGGTGCTCGAGGCGTTCACGGCGGCCATCGAGCGCTGCGACGATCCGGACGCGCGGTCGGTGCTGGAGCGCGTCTGCGACCTCTACGCGTTGTCGGCGATCGAAGAGGACCTGGCGTGGTTCCTGGGCCACGGCCGCCTGACGGCGTCGCGCGCGAAGGCCGTCACGTCGGCGGTGAACCGGCTGTGCTCGGAGCTGCGCCCGCACGCGCGCACGCTGGTGGACGCGTTCGCGATCCCGGAGCAGTTCCTCGCGGCGCCGATGCTCACGTCCTGACCGCCCGGTCGCGGTGGAGCCCGGACGGGTGGCCGGTATCGGGGACCGGCCACCCGTCCGGGAGCCTTCAGGAGCGGCGGTGCTTCCGGTCGTCGTCGGTGACCTCGAACTGCTCCTTGCGGACCTTGCCGGACACGGTCTGCTCGTCGCTGACCGTCTCGGTCCGCAGGCGCGCCCGCTCGACCGGCACGGTTTCCTTGCGCACCACGGGTTTCTCGGCGTGCAGGACGACGTCCTGCTCGGCCTCGCCGATCTCCGCCCGGCCTTCGCCGCGGGTGATCGGCTCGCGTTCGACGCGCACCTCTTCGTGCCGGACCGGCACGGTGACTTGCTGCTCTTCGGTGACGACGTACTTGCGCAGCCGCACGTGCCCGGTCTCGACCTGCTCGGTGCCGACGTTGAGCCGTTCCTCCGAGCGCGTCATGGAGGCACGGTCGTCGCGCTTCCCGCGGCCGCCCATGGCGGCCGGGCCGCGGTCCGTCCGCCCGCCCGTCCGCCCGTCCGGCGAGGTGCGCGGCACCGGCAGGCCGTAGTGCTGGTAGAGCTGCGTGCTTTCTTCCGGCGAAAGGTGCCCGTCGGCGTCGATGCGGGGCGCCTCGGAGACGCTGTCCTTGTCGACCTGGACGTGGATGCCGTCCTTGTCCGTGCGGGCGCCGGAGAGCGGGACGAAGCTTTCCTTGGTGCCGAAGAGGCCGGTCTTGACGGTGATCCACTCGGGCTGGTGCGTCGCGTCGGCGAGGTAGACGTTGCCGACCTTCCCGATCTTGTTGCCGTCGGGGTCGACCACGGCGCTGTCGATGAGTTCTTGGGGCTGCATGGTCCTGGCCATCGCGGTCGTGCTCCTTCGACGTTGGGTCCGTTGTCTGAGATCCACCGTCGGCCGCGCCGGTGACCACGGCAACCGTCGTGGTGGTCCCGTGGGTGACCCCTGATCGTGATCGTTTGAAGCGTCTCCCGCGGGCCAGGCGTGGCGGGTCCCGCAGGTCGACCGCGGTGCCGCCGGCGTGACGGGCGGCCGTCGCGCGCACGCGAAGGTGTGGACCTGGATTTCGCGTGACCGGCGTCACTGGCGGTGCTGTCACAACGGTGGCGTCCGCGTCGTCAAGGGGGTGAAGCAGACGATGAAAGGGGAACGACCATGGAAGCGCGCCTCAACATGTTCGAGAACGAGGTCACCGGCAAGTTCGTCAAGCGCCTGATCGCGGCGTCGCACCCGGTCGAAGAGTCGTCGCTCCCGAAGGCGACGCAGGAGCTGGTGAAGATCCGCGCGAGCCAGATCAACGGCTGCGGGATGTGCCTCGACATGCACACGAAGGACGCGGCGGCGGCCGGCGAAACGGCGGTCCGCCTGGCGATGGTGGCGGCGTGGCGTGAAGCGGTGGTGTTCACCGAGGCGGAGCGCGCGGCCCTGGCGCTGACCGAGGAGGGCACCCGCCTGGCGGACGCGCACACCGGCGTCAGCGACGAGACGTGGGCCGCGGTGCGCAAGCACTTCGACGAGGAGCAGATCGGGGCGCTGATCGCGCTGGTGGCGACGATCAACGCGTGGAACCGGCTGAACGTGATCGTCCGCAACCCGGCGGGGGAGTACCAGCCGGGGATGTTCGGCTGAGGGGGAGTTCACCTGCCGTGGGGCGCGGGACCAGCTTCGATGGTGACGATCTCACGGCGGTGGAACCCCTCACCGTGGCACAGTGGACTGGACCGCGCCCGGCGCAAGGCGGTTGATTGCCGGGGTGGGTGATGTTGTCCAAGCCATCGGGTGATGTCGATAAAGGATCACCGGATATCGCCCGATGATTTTACCATGATGAAAAAGACGCTCTTCGCAGCCGCAGTCATCGGTGGCGCCATGCTCGCTGTTGCCGCGCCGGCTTCCGCCGGCGAGGTCGGGCACCACCCGGGCGGCGGCATCAGCATCGGCGACAACCTGTGCGCGGCTCCGTGGCAGTGGAACGGTCCCATCGAGGCGCTGCACGCGGGCCACGCGCCTTCGTACGCGGCCTGCAACAACAACTCCACCGGCGGCGGCCACGGTGGCATCAGCATCCTCGACAACGCGTGCCTGCTGCCCTGGCAGTGGAACGGCCCGCTGGAGCTGCTGACGGTCGACCACAACCCGTCGTACGTGGCCTGCAACGGAAACTCGGCCGGCTGATCGAAAGGAGGAGCCGCAAGCTGGTTGATTGAGTGTGCACCAACCAACCTCGGCTCATCCTCGCAAAAGCGCGGCCATTCACTCGATGACGAGTGAATC
>NZ_JBHVXZ010000226.1:0-7371 GCF_042881395.1 Amycolatopsis sp. NPDC058278
CGAACACTAGTCCCCGACCGCGGTTGATGGGGTCGCCTAATCGGGGGACAGTCGGGTGTGGACAGGCCGCCTACTATGGGAGGCTTCACGATCGGGTGAGGGCCGGGTTTCGGAGAGGGCGGGGTGGGGAAGTCGTGCCGGTGGTGGAGGCGTCGGTGATCGCCGGGATGGCGATCGCGTGGGCGGTGCGTAAGGCCCGCCGGGCGGGTGGCCGGGTGGATGAGACGGTCGACGCGGCGATCGACGCGGGCTGCGACCGGCTGCACGAGGTGGTGCTGGCCAAGCTGGGTGAGCCGGTCCAGCAGGATTTGGCCGAGGAAGCCGGCAGCGAGTCGGGTCAGGTCAGTGAGTTGACCCGGCAGCAGGTCGAGATGGCGGTCGCCGCGGCGGCCCGCCGTGATGAGGCGTTCGCCCGGACGGTGACCGGCCTGCTGGAGCAGATCCGCCAGGCCGAGCAGGCCGCGGGTACGCAGGTGTTGGCCGCGCCGGGGTCGACGGTGTTCACCGGGGACGTGACCGCGACCGCGTACGACCGGGCGACCGCGATCGGGCAGGCCAGCACCGTACACATCGGCCACCAGCCGCAGGAGGAGCCGGGCCCTCGGTAGCCGGGCCGGCCCGGCCACCTACCGGACCCGGAGACGACAGCGGCGTGCCTGGCCCGACGCCGCGGTGGCAACACCCGCCCGACCAACCCGGCCCGGGTGGCCCGGGTGTGGCCGGGTACGGGGCGCAGGGCGGGGTCGGAATCGGCAGTACGGCGACGGTCAACGTGTTCCTGCCCGGCGCCGGCCCGCTGGTGACGACCCGGTCGGCGTATCTGGCGCAGGTCTGCCGGATCGCCGAATCGGTCTTGCAGGACCGGGACCCGGAGTTGGCGGAGGTCCGCGGGACCGAGATGCGCAGCGCGATCGGCATGCCGCCACCGGCCGCGGTCGCCGAACCGCTCATCCGGTTGCAGGCTGCCCAGCCGATGGCCGAGGAGCCGATCGCGCCGCTCTACGTGCGAACCAGCGACGGACATGTCGCCCTTCCGGACTACTTCGACGACTGTCCCGGGCCGCTGATCGCCATCATGGACTTCCCGCTCGACATCGTCGACGCGATCGGGCGGCTGGCCGCCGGCCAGGGCTACGGGTACTGCTGCGTCCTGCCCGGCCAGAGCCCGGAGGGCATCGAGAGCCAGCTGGACGGCCTGCGGACGCTGTTCGTCGACTTCTCCCCGGCCGCCCTGTCCGACGCCGGGCCGCCGCCCGGCCCCTTCCTCGAGCACGTGTTCCGGGCAGCCGAGCGGGCCGGCGTGCGCTGCGCCGCCTTCCTGCCCCGCTACCTCGCCGCCCGGCCCTATTCGTCGTCGCTGCCCGACACGCCGTACCTGTGCGAGAGCGGCCCGATGTTCCACGCCAGCTACGCCCGCCGCACCGAATGGCTGCGGGAGAACACGAAGGTGCGCCGCCTCGGCCGCCCGCTCGACCGGCTGCTCGCCGTCAACAGCGACGCCGCGGTGCGGCTCGTGGCCGACTTCTTCCGGGCCCAGGACCTCTCCGGCACGCTGGAGGTCACCCCGGCCAACCCGGGCTCGCTCGACGTCCTGGCCCGGCTGGCCGACCTGCTGGCCCGCTCCCGCTTCTACGAGCTCGCGTTCCGCCTCGAACGCTACTGCCGCACCTTCCAGTCGGCCCGCACCGACCAGCTGATCAGCGCCAACCTGCACCCGCGCGAGCCGGGGATCATCGGCCTGCTGCGCGACGCGGCCGTGCTGCCGCCCGGGCTCGACCGGGCCGTGCTGCTGTCGGTCCCCGGCGGCGGCAAGTCCACGCTGCTGCGGCAGATCGACCTGGCCGCGACCGTCCCGGCCCTCGCCGACGACGCGGCCGCCCCGGCGGTGACGTTCCGGATCGCGCGCAGCTGCCAGGACCGGACCACCCTGGCCGACCAGATCGCCGGCCAGCTGCGCGGCGACGGCCGGGCCCACCGGGCCATCGCCGACGCCTTCCCCCGGGTCCGGCTCGGTGACGTCTTCGCCTCCCGGGTGCAGCTGCTGCTCGACACGGACGGGGTGCTACGCGCAGCCGACCTGGACACCCTGGAGACCACCCTGGCCGAGATCGCCGGGCCGCCGGAGAACACCGGCTACCTGCTGTCGGTCACCAACGAGACGCCACCGGCCCAGCGCTCCGTCCCCGGCATCGAGCTGCGCCGGTGGACGACGGCCCAGATCGAGCGCACCCTCGGCCCCCGCTTCCGGGAGTTCCTCGACCTCGAGCGCTACGCCCCCGGCCTCAGCGACCTGCTGCGCTCCCCGTTCCTGCTGCTCGCGCTCAGCCGCCAGCCGGCCGGCGAGCGGCTGGCCATCGGCGACGCTCTCGGACAGGTCGTCGTGGCCCGCCTCAAAGGGCTCCCGCAGCGCGACGAGATCTACCGCAACCTGAGCCGGCTGGCCATCGGCGGCGGCGCCGCGCCGGCGCCGGACCAGGACTGGCTCGCCGACGCGGCCGAGGTCGGGCTGGTGGTCCGCGACACCGGCCGGGTGCGGTTCGAGAACACCCTGATCCGGGAGTATTTCCTGGCCTGCGCCCTGGTCGACGACGGCACGCCGGCCGCCGCGCTGGCCTCGATCCCTGATCGGGACAGCCGGCGTCGCGTCGGCGTCCTCTGCGTCGACCTGCTCGACCAGCCCCAGGTCGAGCCGTTCGTGCGCTCCCTGGCCGGCCACGATGCCGTGCTCGCCCACACGGTCGCCCTCTACGCGTCGTGGCGCAGCGGCGGGCCCGTGCTGACCGCTGAGACGGCATCCGCTGTCCTGCAGCTCGGCTCACTTACCGCGCTCGGCCCGGCCGACCCGCGCATCCAGCCCGACCGCATGGTCCCGGCCGGGCCCGACTTCACGATCGCGCCCTACCCCACCACCAACTGGGAGTTCCTGGCCTTCGTCAAGGACGGCGGTTACGCGCGCCCGGAGTTCTGGTCGGCCGAGGGCCGGCGCTGGCTCACCCGCTCCGGCGGGCCGCAGCAGCCGCAGAGCTGGAGCCACCCCGAGCGGACCGCACCCAACCAGCCGGTCCGCGGGGTCTCGTTCTTCGAGGCCGAGGCCTACTGCTGCTGGCTCTCGGCTCAGCACGACAATGTCGGCTTCTGGCTGCCGTCGGCCGCCCTGTGGGACCTGGTCGCGCACGGCGAGCAGCGCTACGTCTGGGCCGCCGTCCTCGACGGCGTCCACGAGACCGCCGAACTGCTCAGCGAACCGCTCGGCGCCGACGGATACCTGCCCGCCACGGTCATCGCCCGGCTCCGGCAGGTCAACCGCAAGGCCGCCGACCTCGGCAGCAAAGCCATGCAGCGGTACGACGACACCGCCGCCCACGACCCGTACGCGCCGATCGGCACCGGCGCCCCCAACGCCCTCGGCGTCTACGACCTCTACGGCCTGTGCTGGCAGTGGTGTGCCACCAGCGTCGACGGCGCGGACATCGAGCCGTTCTGGCACGCGGCCCAGCAGCCCGCGGCCGAGACACCCCTGCTGGTCAAGGGCGGCACCGCCGGCGGCCGGAACCTGCCCGCCTTCTGGTCGTTCATCGGCAGCTGGTTCATGCCCGGCGTGCAGTATGACGGCATCGGTTTTCGAACAATGAGCTACGAAACTTCCAAGGGGAAGTGGTAATGGCGAACGAATACGTGGTCCTCGAAGGAAAACCGGTCCAGCTGGCCCGGCCGGTGCGAGTGCCCCAGCGCTCCTTCGTCGGCCGGGAGAGCGAGCTCAACCTGTGCAAGATGGCGTGGGGGATCGACCTTTTCTCCAACCGGTTCGTCGACTCGGACCTGCCGCCCTTCAACTTCCGGCTCGAAGGACCACCCGGCGTCGGCAAGAACGAGATCGTCTACGAGGTCGCCCGGCAGACCGGCCGCCCGCTCTTCATCATCCAGGGCCACGAGGAGCTGACCCCGGAGGATCTCTCCCTGCTGCTGGTCCCGGCGGCGAGACGCCAGGCCGAGCCGTCCGACCCCGACTCGTACGAGGTGATGGAGGACGACCGACCCGGCGACCTGATCCTGCAGGCCAGCCCGCTCGCCACCGCGATCATCGTCGGCGGCCTGTGCTTCTTCGACGAGATCAACCGGGCCCCCGAGCGGGCGCTGAGCCCGCTGTCGTCCGTGCTCGACGACCGGGTCGCCCTCTACTCCGCGATGACCGGGATGTTCGTCGAACCCCAGGACGACGACGCCCGCCGCGGCTTCCGGTTCTGCTGCGCCCTCAACCCGCACATGACCAGCTCCGGGCGCAACCTGCCGGAATACATCGAACAGCGGACCCTGCCCCGGATCAAGATGGAGCCGCCGGAGTACAAGGACCTGGTCGCGATCATCGAGCGGGCGCTGAAACCTCCGGCCGACCTGCTGGCTGCGTTCGAGGAGTGGTACAGCCAGGAGCGCAACCTGGAGATCTCGGTACGGCAAGCGCTCGCCCTCGTCCACTACGCGATGCAGCACCACGAGTCGTCGCCTTCCGGCTCCGGCGACAAGGTCAGCCTGCTGCAGCGGGTCCGCAACTACATCCTGACCTGACCATGCTGCCCTACCTCGCGGTCCAGAAGGTGTACATCGTGCCGGTCATGCGGAACCGGCTGAACTTCTGCGTCCTGTTCCGCCAGGCCTTCGAGGAGCTGAAACTCGGCCCGCGCGACCTGATCGCGGTCGAGGTCCCCGCCCACATCAAGGACGCCTACCTCGAGTGCGTGGCCGACCTGCCGAAGGTCTCGGTCGTGCACACCGCCGGCGACGACGGCAAGACCCGGGAGATCTTCACCATCACGCCGTGCGACGCGGTCGCCGAAGCCACCCGTACCGCCCGGGAAAACGGGATCGACGTCGCGTTCATTGACCGGACCCTGTCCCCGTCCGCCCTGGAAGGACGCCAGTGCGTCGACAACCCGGCCTGGCCCGACGACGGCTTCGCCCTGATCAAGGGCATAGAGTGGTACATCGCGCAGGTCGACGAACTGCTGGCCGTGCCACCCGCCCGCTCCGACCCGGTCGACGAGTGGCGCGAGTCCTACATGGCCGGGCAAATTCAAGAACTTGCTCCTTGGTACGACCGGATCATGGTCGTCTGCGATCTCGTGCACGCCCGGCCGCTCATGGCCCAGTTGCAGCAGCCACCGGACAGCCAGCTGCTCGACGACGACCGCACCGACAACCTGCGCGTACGGCGCCTGCGGCCCAGCCTCAGCCATCTGCTGCAGAGTCTCGACGACATTCCGAGGCTGGTCGAGGCGTATGACCACAAGCGCCACGTCGCCCTCAACTTCTGGAAGATGCGCGAGATCGTCGCCATCGTCCACCACCTGGCCAAATCCTCCCCCGACATGGCCTTCTCGGTGCGCAACTACGACGCGTTCACCAGCCTGCTCACCAAGATGGGCGAGTGCCAGGGGCGGCTGTCGCCGACCCTTGACGACGTACGGCTGGCGGGGGTTTCGTGTTTCAACGACGCGTTCGGCGAGCGCATCTTCCGGCACCTGCTCGGCTACTTCGACGACCTGAAAGTCGGCCGGGTCAAAACCGTGGCCCGCCCGCTCGACACCGAGTCCCGCTTCTACGAGCTGCAGGTCGCGCCGTCGGCCGCGCCCGAATACGTCGCCCGCAACTGCAACCCCTGGATCACCGAATACGAGATCCAGAGCGAACCCCGCCCGCCCGAGGACTACCCACGCGGCGGCACCCACAGTGAGGTGGCCTGGCCGCCCTGCGACCGCTTCGCCGACGAGATGCGCCGCAAGGCCCACCGGGTGCTGACCACCGCCACCGTGCAGACCACCAGCATCCGGTTCCGGGGCTCGATCGAGTCCGGCGTCGACGTGCGGCGGACCATGCGCAGCCAGCTGCTCCAGCGCTCCCCCGACCTCGACACCCCCCGCTCCGGCCCCGAGATCTACGTCCGCAAGATCGAGCGAACTGTCTCCGACGGCTACGAATGGCTGCGCGAACCCACCGCCTGGATCCTCGACACCCCCGCCGACATCGACACGTTCCGCTTCACCTACGGCACCGGCGGCGACAAGGGCGAAAAGTTCGCCCTCGACTGGCGGTTCAGCCAGGAACGCCGCTCGGTGTCCCACTCCGACGACCTGAAGGTGGAATACGAGAGCACCCCGGGCTACCTCGCCTTCATGGACCTCACCACCACCGGCCGCCAGGCCCGGGCCGCGTTCGGCGCTGACTTCGGCCGCCGAACCCCGGTAGTCTCGTCGTTCCGCAACGTCGCGATCGGCAACCGATGGGAGCTGGCACCGCGCGCCCTCGACGACGTCGAGTTCGAAATAGAGTCCTGGTGGGAGGCGCTCATTCTGGCCGGCCTCATCTACTGCGAGGCACGCCTGGTCTGCGTGGCCCCCGCCGACCTGCGCATCCCCAACCGGGTGCTGCATTATGCGAACTCGCACCGCAAGTCGATCCACCGGGTGCCGCTCGGCGCCTTCGACCGCGACGAACAGCGTAAACTGTCCCACCTATACTGGGTCGACGGCGTCTGGAAACCACCACGCGACTCCAACGACCCGAAATTCCACGAATTCCTGATCCGCAAGTACGGCGACCAGATGACCCGGTCCTGGGGATGATCCTCGCC
The DNA here is from genome assembly GCF_042881395.1 of Amycolatopsis sp. NPDC058278. Taxonomy (NCBI): domain Bacteria; kingdom Bacillati; phylum Actinomycetota; class Actinomycetes; order Pseudonocardiales; family Pseudonocardiaceae; genus Amycolatopsis; species Amycolatopsis sp. NPDC058278. The sequence goes on from NZ_JBHVXZ010000226.1 coordinate 6,626, forward strand.
TCCGACCTCCGCCAGTCCCGCTCGGCCGCCGGATTCCCCCCGATCACCGCGGCCCGCGCGAACGGCCTCCTCGCGGTCGGCGGCGACCTCAGCCCGGAACGGCTGCTGGTGGCCTACGCGAACGGCATCTTTCCCTGGCCGATCTCCGCCAAGGGGCCGATACCGTGGTTCTGCCCGAGCCCGCGGACCGTCCTGCTGCCCGGCGAGATCCGGGTCGACCGCAGCCTGCGCCGGGCCGTGCGCCGGGCCCGTTTCACCATTACCTTCGACCGGGCGTTTGCCGGGGTGATCGCGGGGTGCGCTGCGGTTCCGCGCCGGGAGAAGGGCACCTGGCTGACGCCGGCCATGATCCGCGCTTATCGCCGGTTGCATGAGCTCGGCTTCGCCCACTCGGTCGAGGCGTGGCTGTCAGACAGGCTGGTTGGTGGCCTCTACGGCGTTTCGCTGGGGAGCGCGTTCTTCGGCGAGTCCATGTTCACGCTGGAGTCGGACGCTTCCAAGATTGCGCTGTTCACGCTGCTCGGACAGCTTGAAGCCTCGCAGTTCGACTTCCTGGACTGCCAGATGACCACGCCGCATGTGCTGCGGCTGGGTGCGGTCGAATGGCCCCAGTCGCAATTCCAGGAGGCTCTCGCCGAAGCCATGACCAAGGAGACCCGGCGGGGGTCCTGGTCTTCGCTTGTCTCCTCCCCCGACGTCGGCGGGAGTTCTTCCGCGGTGGCCCCGGGGTCGGGGACTAGTGTTCA
>NZ_JBHVXZ010000227.1:0-7159 GCF_042881395.1 Amycolatopsis sp. NPDC058278
GACTACGTCATCGGGGTCCTCGCCGCGATCACCGCGGGCGCGATCGCGGTGCCGCTGTTCGATCCGGGCCTGCCCGGCCACGCGGGACGGCTCGCCGCGGTCCTCGCCGACTGCGCGCCGTCGGCCGTCGTCACCACGGCCGGCGCCCGGCCGGGCGTCGAAGCGTTCCTCGGCCAGGACATCGCCGTCGTCACGGTCGACCGGCCGGAACCGGCGCGGACGTGGCCCGCGCCCACCGCGGCCCCGGACGACGTCGCGTACCTGCAGTACACGTCCGGTTCGACGCGCAGCCCGGCCGGCGTGGTGCTGACCCACGCGAACGTGCTCGCCAACGTCACCCAGGCCGTGCGCGGCCTCGGCCTCGACCCGGCCGCGGCCACCACGGTCTCGTGGCTGCCGCTGTTCCACGACATGGGGCTCGTCCTCGGCTTGATCACGCCCCTGGCGCTGGGCCTGCGCTCGGTGCTGATGGACCCGCTCGCCTTCATCGAGCGGCCCGTCCGCTGGCTGGAGCTGCTCGGCGACCACGCGGGCAGCTGGAGCGCGGCCCCGAACTTCGCCTTCCACTACTGCACGAGCCGGATCCGCGAGGCCGACCGCGCGCGGCTGCGGCTCGGCCGGGTCGCCGCGATCGTCAACGGCGCCGAGCCGATCAACCCGGACGTCCTCGACCGGTTCCACACCGCCTTCGCCGCCGCCGGGTACCGGCCGGACATGACCCGCCCGGCGTACGGACTGGCCGAGGCCACCGTCTTCGTCACCACCGGCCCCGCCGCGACCCCGCGCGTCACCACGTTCGACCGCGACGCCCTCGCCACCGGCACCGCGCGGCCGGCCGGGGACGGCGTCCGGCTCGTCGCGTGCGGCGTCCCGGCCGGGCAGCTCGTCGCCCTCGTCGACCCGGAAACCGGGATCGTGCGGCCCGACGGCTCGGTCGGCGAAATCTGGGTGCACGGGCCCAACGTCGGCACGGGGTACTGGCAGAAACCCCTGGAGAGCGCCGAGACGTTCGGCGCCCGGCCGGCCGGGGACGACCGGCCCTGGCTGCGGACCGGCGACCTCGGTGTCCGCCACGACGGCGAGCTGTACATCGCGGGCCGGATCAAGGACCTGATCATCGTCGACGGGCGCAACCACTACCCGCAGGACGTCGAAGCGACCGCCGCGTCGGCCGACCCCGCGATCCGCCCCGGCAGCGTCGCGGCCTTCGCCGTCGCGGGCACCGACACCGAAGCCGTCGTCGTGGTCGCCGAACACCGCGGCCACGCGGACCTGACCGAACCCGCCGAGCGGGCGCTCGGCGGCGCGATCCGGCGGCTGATCTCCGACGCGCACGGGCTCGCGCTGCGGGAGGTGCTGCTCGTGCCGCCCGGACGGGTCCCGCGCACCTCCAGCGGCAAGATCGCGCGCGGCGCCTGCCGCGACCGCTACCTCGCCGGCGACTACGGAAAGGCACTGGCGCGATGACCGAGCCGACGACCGACACCCTGCGCCGCTGGGTCCTGGACACCGTCGCCGAGCACACCGGCGTCACGGCCGAGCCCGACCGGCCGCTCGGCGACTACGGCCTGTCCTCCCGCCAGGCCGTCGGCATCGCCGCCGACCTCGAGGAACGGCTCGGCCGGCGGCTGCCGGCGACCTTGCTGTGGGAAAGCCCGACCATCGACCACCTCGTCCGCAGCCTGGCCGGTTTCGCAGAGCCGGACGTCCCGCGCGGCACCGACCGCCGCCGGACCGACCCCGTCGCCGTCGTCGGCCTGGGCTGCCGGTTCCCCGGCGCGGACGGGCCCGGCGAGTTCTGGGACCTGCTGCGCGGCGGCGGCGACGCCGTCCGGACCGCACCGCCGGGCCGCTGGAGCGCCGAGGCGGCCCCGGTGCTGGGCGGGTTCCTCGACGACGTCGCCGGGTTCGACGCCGAGCACTTCGGCATCACGCCGCGCGAAGCGGCGACGATGGACCCGCAGCAGCGGATGCTCCTGGAGGTCACCTGGGCGGCGCTGGAGCACGCCGGCATCGCGCCGGCGTCCCTGCGCGGCAGCCGGACCGGCGTGTTCACCGGTATCGCGACCCACGACTACGGCCACCTCACGATGACCGGCGGCGAGCCGGACCTGTGGACGGCCACCGGCGCGGCGGGCAGCATCGCGGCCAACCGGCTGTCGTACGTCTACGACCTGCGCGGGCCGAGCATGGCGGTGGACACGGCGTGCTCGTCGTCGCTGGCCGCGGTGCACCACGCGGTGCGCGCGCTGCGCGACGGCGAGGCGGACCTGGCGCTGGCGGCGGGGGTCAACCTCATGCTGCTCCCGGGCCCGACGGCGGCGTTCGCGGCCGCGGGCCTGCTGGCGGGCGACGGCCGCTGCAAGACGTTCTCGGCGGCCGCGGACGGCATCGCGCGCGCCGAGGGCTGCGGTGTCGTGGTGCTCAAACGCCTGGCGGACGCCGAATACGACGGCGATCGGGTCCTCGCGGTGATCCGTGCCTCCGCGGTCAATTCCGACGGCCGCTCGAACGGCCTGGCCGCGCCGAACCCACTGGCGCAGCAGGCGATGCTGCGGGAGGCGTACCGGGAGGTCGATCCGTCCACTGTGGATTACGTGGAGGCGCACGGAACGGGGACGCTGCTGGGCGACCCGATCGAGGCCGGCGCGCTGGGCGCGGTGCTGGGTGCGGGGCGGGCGGCCGGAGCGCCGTTGCTGATCGGTTCGGTGAAGACCAACATCGCCCACGCGGAAGCGGCCGCGGGGATCGCCGGGCTGATCAAGGTGGTGCTCGCGATGAAGCACGGATCCCTGCCCCCGCAGCTGCACTTCGCGGCGCCGAACCCGCACATCGCGTTCGGCTCGCTGGGGTTGCGGGTGGTGACGGAGCCGACGCCGTGGCCCCGGCACACCGGCCGCGCGACGGCGGGGGTGTCGGCGTTCGGGTTCGGCGGGACGAACGCGCACGTGGTGCTCGAGGAGGCCACGCCGCCGGCTCGGGAGAGCGGCGGCACCGCGCGGCGGAACGGTGTTCGGCCGGGCGGCACCGGCGGCGTCCGGCTCGGCCTTCTCTCCGCCCGGACCCGCGACCGGCTCACCGAGCGGGCCACGCAGCTGGCGGACTGGCTGGGCTCCCCCGCCGGGCGCCGGAGCTCGCTCACCGACGTCACCCACACCCTCGCCCGGCGCGACAACGCCGGCCCGCACCGGGCCGCCCTCGTCGCCGCGGACCACCGGGAACTCGCCGCGCTGCTGCGAGCCGTCGGAGACCGCGCCGACCCCCTGCCCGCCGGTGCCGTCACCGGTGCCGCCGTCGCCGGGGACGGACCCGTTTTCGTCTTCTCCGGGCACGGGTCCCAATGGGCCGGGATGGGCCGGCACCTCCTGGCCGTCGAGCCGGCCTTCGCCGCCCAGGCCGACAAGCTCGGCGACGCCTTCACGGAGTACGCCGGCCGGTCGTTGCGCTCGCTCCTCACCGGCGCCGCTCCCCGGACGCTGGCCGAAACCCAGCTGGCGATCTTCGGGACGCAGGTCGCGCTGGCCGCGCGGTGGGAGGCGCTCGGCGTCCGGCCCGCCGCCGTCATCGGGCACTCGCTCGGGTCCGCGGCCGCGGCCGTCGTGGCCGGGGTGCTGACCGGCGACGAAGCCGTCCACCTGGTCGCCACCCGCGCCCGGCTGCTGGAGACGGCCGGCCCGGGCGGCGCCATGGCCGCGGTGGAACTGACGCCCGGCGAGCTCGCCGGGCACCCCGGTGTCGAGCTCGCCGTCGACTCGGCGCCGGGGCAGGTGACCGTCGCCGGAGACGCTCTCGTCCTCGACCGGCTCGTCGCCGAACTCGAGGCCGCCGGGCGGAGCGCGCGGCGGCTGCCCGTCGGGGTCGCCGGGCATTCGGCCGGGGTCGAGCCCGTCCTCGGCGCCCTGCGCGACGCGCTCGCCGAGCTGGGTGGCCGGCGGCCGCTGGTGCCCTGGTACGACACGGTGCTGACCGACCCGCGCGAGCTCCCGGACTTCGACGCCGGTTACTGGGCCGCGCACCTGCGCCGCCCGGTCCGGTTCCGCCAGGCGGTCACCGCGGCCGCCGCGGACGGCCACCGCGTGTTCGCCGAGGTCTCGCCCCACCCGATCCTGCGGGGTTCGCTGGCCCGCACCCTCGAAGCGGCCGGGATCACGGACGCGGTGGTGACGGGCACCCTGCGCCGAGGCCAGGACGAGGTCCGCGCCTTCGCGGCGGCCGCGGGCGCGCTGTACTGCGCGGGCACCCGCATCACGGTGACCACCCCGGACGACGGCGCCCAGCTCACGGACGTGCCGCCGATGCCGTGGCGCCACGAGCGGCACTGGTACACGGACAACGACGAGGTCGCGCCGGCGCTCGCGGCCGCACCCGGGACAACGGCCCCGGGTTGCGTGGCCGGGCCCGCCGCACCACCCACCGCGCCCGCCCCGGCGGGAGCGGCCGGACCCGAGACCGCGACTCCGGGCCGTGCGGCCGGGCTCACCTCCCCAGCCGCCGCGCCCACCCCAGCCAGAGCCGCCGGCCCCCGCGCCGCACCGGGCCACGCCACCGAACCCACCGCGCCCGCCGCCGCCGGTGATCGGCTCACCGGCATCGTCGCCGCGATCATGGGCCTCTCCCCCGACCGGCTGGATCCCGACGTCCCGCTCGTCGAACTCGGGCTCGACTCGCTCATGGCGAACCGGATCCGCGAAACCGTCCGGCGGGAACTCGGCGCCGAACCCGATGCCGCCGCCGTCCTCCGGGGCGCCACCCTCGCCGACCTCAACCGCGATCTCGTCCCCCGCGGTGACGAACCCCCGGCCCGGGGCCGGGCCTGGGACGCCGCCGACCGCCTGGTCCGCCGGCTCTGGCGGCAGCACACCGGCACCGAGGCCGCCGGCCCGCACGTCCGCCTCACCGGCACCGCGCAACCGCGGCAGCTGGCCCGGCTGCTCGCCGACGGCCTCACCACCGAACTCGACACCCCCGTCGACCCGGCGGACCTCCTGCGCCACGACTCCCTCGCCGCCGTCGCCGATGTCGCGCGGGCACTGCTCGACACGCGCGAGGCCCGCGGGCCCGTGCACCTCCTCCGGCCCGGCGACGCCGGCACCGCACCCCTGCTGCTGTTCCACCCCGGCGGCAGCACCTGCACCGTCTACCGCCCGCTGCTGGACCGGCTGCCCGCCGGCGTGCCCTGCGTCGGCTTCGAACGCGTGCCCGGCGCCGCCATCGAGGACCGCGTCGAACGGCTCCTGCCGCTCGTGCGGGCCCGCGTGCCCCACGGGCCCTACCGGCTCGCCGGCTGGTCGTTCGGCGGTGCCCTCGCCTACGGCGTCGCCACGCGGCTCGCCGACGAGGGCGAACCGGTCGAGCTCGTCGCCCTCATCGACACCATGCTGCCGCTGCCCGAACCGGACCTCGACCCGCGGGCGTCGTCGGCCCGGCGGTTCCTGCGCTTCACCGGCTACGTCGAAGGCACCTACGGCCGGACCGTCCGGCTCGGCCACGACGAACTCGCGCCGCTGCCCGAAGAAGAACAGATCGAGCTCACCATGCGGCGGGTCGCCGAAGCCGGATTGCTCAGCCCCGGTGTCCTGCGGCACCAACACCAGTCCTTTTCGGACACCCTCGCGGCGGAACGCGGGACGCCGCGGCCCTACGACGGCCGGGTGGTGCTGTACCGGGCCACCGAACCGTACGCCGCCGGGCTCGCGATGGAACCGCGCTACTCCCGCACCGACCTCGCCGCCGGCTGGGCCGGGCTGTGCCCGCGGCTGGAGATCGTCCCGGTGGCCGCGCACCACCTGTCGGTCGTCGACCCGCCCCACGTCGACGTCGTCGCGCGACACCTCGGGGGCCTGCTGTGGCCGTGACGCAGGCGGGCGTCCGGGCGTGGCCGCTGCTGGCCGTGCTCGGCGCCGGCCTCTTCCTGGTCGCGGTGGACGCGACCGTGCTGCACGTCGCGCTGCCCGACCTCGTCCGGCAGCTGCGGCCCGGTGCCGCGGCCCAGGTCTGGATCGTGGCCGTCTACCCGCTCACCGCGGCGCCGCTGCTCCTGCCGTCCGGCACGCTCGGCGACCGCTTCGGACGGCGACGCGTCCTCGTCACCGGCTACGCGGTGTTCGGCGCCGCCTCGCTCGGCTGCGCGCTCGCGCCCGGCGTTCCCACGCTGCTCGCCGCGCGCGCGGCGCTGGGCGTCGGCGGGGCCCTGATCATGCCGGTGACGACGGCGCTGCTGCGGGAGCTGTTCCCGGACCGGCGACGGCGACGCGCGGCGATCGCGGTGTGCAGCGGCATCGCCGGAACCGGCTCGGTGTTCGGGCCGGTCCTCGGCGGGCTGCTCGTCCAGGCGTGGGGCTGGCGGGCGACGTTCCTGGTCAACCCGCCGGTCATCCTGGCCGCGGTCGCGGCGGCGCTGCGGTGGCTGCCGCGCAGCCCACCCGGACGTGAACCGTGGGACGCGCTCAGCGCGGTACTCGCGGCCGGCGGGGTGCTCGGGATCGCCGCCGCCGTCGGGCCGTCGGGGGGCGGCTTCGCGGCCGGGGCGGGTGCCGCCGGGTGCGTCCTCCTCGCGCTCTTCGTGCGCCGCCAGCGGCGGGCCGCAACACCCCTGCTGGACCTGGCCCTGTTCCGGCGCCCGGGGGTGCCGGCCGCGGCCGGCGGGGTCCTGCTGGTGATGAGCACGCTGGTCGGGCTCGGCCTGCTGCTCGCCCAGTACCTCCAGGTGGTGCTCGGCCTGTCCCCGACCGCCGCGGCCGCCCGGCTCCTGCTCGTGCTCGGCGCGGCCGCGACCGGCAGCGTGGTGGCGCCGGCGCTGCTGGAGCGGTTCGGCAACCCCCGCGTCCGCACGGCGGGGTTCGCCCTGGCGGCGGCGTCCCTCGGCATCCCGGCGGCGGGCGGGCTGGCGTCGCCGTGGTGGCTGGGCGGCGCACTGGCCGGTTCGGGCTTCGGCATGGCGCTCGCGCTGACGTCGAGCACGGACACGCTGCTGACGGCCGCCCCCGCCGACCGGGCGGGCGGCGCGGCCGCGGTCGAGAAGACCGGCTACGAACTCGGGGCGGGCCTGGGCACGACGGCGTTCGGCTCGCTGGCGGCGGCCGTCTACGCGGCCCACCTGGTGGTGCCACCCGGCGTGCCCGACGCGGCGGCCCGGCTGGCTTCGGCCGGACCGGCACAG
>NZ_JBHVXZ010000228.1:0-7082 GCF_042881395.1 Amycolatopsis sp. NPDC058278
TTATGTCACTCCGATGTCGACAGCAGCTTCAGGTCCGCGCCCGCCGCCTCGAACTTGCCGCGCGGGTCCTCGACCAGTTTGCGGCGCTCCAGGTCCATCAACCCCAGCGTGCAGGTGATCTCCGCGGCCAGCGTGCCGTCGAGCTTGATGATGTTCGAATCCATCTTGAACGTCTTGCCGCTGCCGAACTTGGCCTCGCACGTCACCTCGACCTCGTCGCCGGCGCGCAGCTCGCGGCGGAACACCACGTGCGTCTCCAGCAGCACCGCCGCCACGCCCGGAAGGCCCTTCAGCGCGCCCGACGCTTCGAGCAGCTCCAGGCGGGAGACCTCGCCGTACGAGTGGTACACGGCGTGGTTGAGGTGGCCCAAGGTGTCCAGCTCGTAGTGCCGCACCTTGATCCGGGTGCGGAACGGCTCGCGATCGGTCACCGGTCCACTGTAGGTCAGGCCTCGTAGAACAGGTGCTCCACCACCGCGTGCGCCCGCCGGGTGATGCGGCGGTACGTGTCCAGGAACTCGCCCGGGTCGTCGCCCGCCGACTGGCCGAGGACGCGGGCCACCGCGGTCAGGTCGCGGCCCGAGCCCGGTACCTGGTCGACAGCCTTGCCGCGCACCAGCATCCCCGCGTTGCGCACGCGGGTCGCCAGCAGCCACGCCTCGGCCAGCGAGTCCGTTTCGGGCTGCTCGGCCAGGCCCGCTTCCGGGAGCACCGCCAGCGCGTCGAGCGTCGACGTCGTCCGCAGGCCTTCGACCTCGTGGGCGTGCTGGAGCTGCAGCAGCTGCACCGTCCACTCGACGTCGGCGAGGCCGCCGCGGCCGAGCTTCGTGTGCAGTGTCGCGTCGGCGCCGCGCGGCATCCGCTCCGTTTCGACGCGGGCCTTGATGCGGCGGATCTCGCGTGCCTTCGTCGCGTCCAAGCCCGGGGGGTAGCGGATCGGGTCGATCATCGCGATGAACCGCGCGCCGAGCTCGTCGTCGCCGGCGATGAACCGGGCCCGCAGCAGGGCCTGCGCCTCCCACACCTCGCCCCACCGCGCGTAGTAGGCGCGGTACGACTCCAGCGTCCGGACCAGCGGCCCGCTCCGGCCCTCCGGCCGCAGGTCGGCGTCGACCTCCAGCGCCGGGTCCGAACTCGGTGCGCCCAGCATCTTCCGGACGGTCTCCGCGACCGACGAAGCGAACTTCACGGCGTCGGCGTCCGAGACCCCTTCGGACGGCTCGCAGACGAAGAGGACGTCCGCGTCGGAGCCGTAGCCGAGTTCGGCGCCGCCGAGCCGGCCCATCCCGATGACGGCGATGCGGGCCGGCGTCCGGCCGAGCTCGGCCTGCCGCTGGCGGAACGCCGCGGCCAGCGCGCCCTGCAGCACGGCGACCCAGACGCTCGAAAGCGCTTCGCAGACCTCGGGCACGTCGAGCAGCCCGAGCAGATCCGCGCAGGCGATGCGCAGGAGTTCGTGCCGCCGCAGCGAACGCGCGGCGGCGACGGCGGCGTTCAACCCGGGCTGACGCCGGACCGCGGCCCGCAGCGACGTCGCCACCTCGGCTGGCGTGCGGCCCAGCAGCCGGGCCGGGCCGCCGAGCAGCTGCAGCACCTCCGGCGCCCGGACCAGCAGGTCGGGCACCAGCCGCGACGTGCCCAGCAGGAAGGCCAGGTTCTCCACGACCGTGCCCTCGTCGCGCAGCACCCGCAGGTACCACGGGGTGTCTTCGAGCGCCTCGGACACCTTCCGGTACGACAGCAGGCCGCCGTCGGGATCCGGCGTGTCGGCGAAGAGGTCGAGCAGCACCGGCAGCAGCGCCTGCTGGATCGCCGCGCGTCGCGAGACACCCGCGGTGAGGGTCTTGATGTGCTGGAGCGCACCGTCGGGCGCGGTGTAGCCGAGCGCGGCCAGGCGGCTGGCGGCCTGCTTGGTCGTCAGGCGCAGCGCCTCGGCCGGCACGTTCGCGACGGACTGCAGCAGCGGCCGGTAGAAGATCTTCTCGTGCAGGCGGCGAATTCCCTTGCCGTGCCGCCGGAATTCCGCGAGCAGCGACTCGCCCTGGCTCTTGCCGCCGGTTGTCTTGATCCCGCTCGCCCTGGCGATGATGCGCAGCTCGGTGGTGTCCGACGACGCGGGGAACAGGTGCGTGCGGCGCATCCGCCGCAGCTGCAGCCGGTGTTCGATCATCCGCAGGAACTCGTACGACGCGCCCAGCTCGGCGGCGTCCTGACGACCGACGTAGCCGCCTTCGCCGAGGGCCGCGAGCGCGTCCATAGTGGACGGTGAGCGCAGGTCCGCGTCGACCCGGCCGTGCACGAGCTGCAGCAGCTGCACCGCGAACTCGACGTCACGCAGGCCACCGCGCCCCAGCTTCAGTTCGCGCTCGGCGTGCTCGGACGGCACGTGACCCTCGACCCGGCGGCGCATCTGCTGCACCTCGGCGACGAAGTTCTCCCGGTCGGCCGCCGACCACACCAGCGGCGCCACCATTTCGGCGTACTGGCGGCCGAGCTCGGCGTCGCCCGCCACCGGCCGCGCCTTGAGCAACGCCTGGAACTCCCAGGTCTTGGCCCACTTCTGGTAGTAGCCGTGGTGGCTGTCCACCGTGCGGACGAGCGCGCCGGCCTTGCCCTCGGGGCGCAGCGCCGCATCGACCTCGAAGCACGCTTTGTCGACAACGCGCATCATCGTGCTCGCCAGCCGTGTCGCGAGGCCGAGGTCGCCTTCGCCGACGAAGATGACGTCGACGTCGCTGACGTAGTTGAGCTCCCGGCCGCCGCACTTGCCCATCGCGATGATCGCCAAGGTGCCCTCGGCGGACGCGCCGGCTTCGGCCTCGGCGACGATCAGCCCGGCGGCGAGCGCCGCTTCGGCGAGCTCGGTCAGCTGCGCCGCGACCTCGGCGTAGCTCGGGTGCTCGAGCCCGGCCTCGACGACGTGCCCGAGGTCGGCGGCGGCGATGCCGAGCAGCTGGCCGCGGTAGGCGACCTTGAGGGCGTGTTCGGCTTTGCGCCCGGTGAGCACCGAACTGTCGCCGGCCAGCAGCGCCGTGCGCAAGGCCTCGCGGTAGCAGGCGGAGTCGGTGCACTTGTCCCCGGTGAGCGAGCGCCACTGGTCCGGGTTGGCGGCGAGGAAGTCGGCGAGCGCGCTCGACGTCCCGAGCACGCTGAGGAAGCGGCCGCGGAACGTCCGGTGGGTGCGGAGCCGCTCTTCGAGGTCGGTCCACTCGGCGGCGTCGGCCTCACGGATCCGGTCCAGGCCGCGCAGCGCGAGGTCCGGGTCGGCGGTGCGGGACAACGCCGCGAGCACGTCGGCGGCCGGCTCGGCCGGGCCGCCGTCGGCCCACCAGCCGGCCACGCGCAACTGACCCTCGGCACGGGGATCGGTGAAGCCGTACCTCGCCGCCGAAGCGGTCGTTCGCGCGCGGTCTGCCATCACCGACCACCGTAGCCGGGGAACCCGGCTCAGGCGGCGAGCCGGCCCGGCTCGGTCCCGGCGGGCGTCGGCTCGGGCACCTGGAAGCTGTGCGCGGTGACGGGGTGGCGTCGCGAGAGGAGGTAGATGCCGAGGCCCACGCCGACCCCGACGAGACCGACGGCGATCGTGCCGACGCTGCCCAGCGACGCGACCTTGCCGGAGATCGCGCCGACGATCGCGGCGGCGGGCAGGGTGAACAGCCACGCGATGACCATCCGGCCGGCCATCCGCCAGCGGACCGGCGCGTCGCGGCGGCCGACGCCGGAGCCGACGATCCCGCCGGAGCAGACGTGCGTCGTCGACAGCGGGAAGCCCAGCCGCGACGAGACGAGGATGACCAGCGCCGAGCTCGTCTGGGCGGCGAAACCCTGCGGGCCCTCGATGTCGGTCAGGCCCTTGCCGAGGGTGTGGGTGATGCGCCAGCCGCCGAGGTAGGTGCCGAGGGCGAGCGCGCACGCGGCGCTGACGATCACCCAGACGGGTGGCGACGCGCCCGCCGGGAGGCTGCCGGCGGTGACGAGCGTAAGCGTGATGACGCCCATCGTCTTCTGCGCGTCGTTGGTGCCGTGCGCGAGCGAGACCAGGGAGGCCGAGACGATCTGGCCGACCTTGAACCCGCGCGTGGCCGGCCGGCCCCGCACCAGGAAGCGGTAGACCACGTAGGTGGCGGCCATCGCGACGAGCCCGGCGATGACCGGGCTGGCCGCGGCCGGGACGAGCACCTTCTCGACGATCTTTCCGAAGTGGACCGAGTCGGTCCCGGCGGAGATCCAGGTGGCGCCGATCAGGCCGCCGAACAACGCGTGCGACGAACTCGACGGCAGGCCGACGAACCACGTCACGAGGTTCCAGACGATGGCGCCGATCAGCCCGCCGAAGACGATCGCCGGGCCGATCTTCGTGTCGTCCACCAGGCCGCTGGAGATCGTCTTGGCGACCTCGACCGACAGGAACGCGCCGACCAGGTTCAGCACCGCGGAGATCGCAACGGCCACGCGGGGCTTGAGGGCCCCGGTGGCGATCGACGTCGCCATCGAGTTCGCGGTGTCGTGGAACCCGTTCGTGAAATCGAAAATGAGGGCCGTGACGACGACGACCACGACCAGCAACGAGGGTTGCACCCCGACCTCCGCACCCTTGTGGGGACTCCTCCCGCAAGGTACCTGACGGGTGCGCCCGCCGTTAACAGGATGTTGCTGGTTGTGACCTCTGTCGTTAAGCCAGCGGCAAAGTACGGTGACTCGCCATCGCGGGCGCGAGTTCACCGGCCGCCAGTTTGACGAACCTGTGCGCGAAGGGGCGCCAGGTTTCGTCGATGTCGGCGTGCACGGTGACCAACGCTTCGTGCTCGAGTGCGCCCGGCCGGACGAATTCGGCTTCTTCGGGGCATTCCGCGGCCCAGCTCTCGACGACCTCGGGCGTCGTCTCGATGTGGAACTGGACACCGTAGACACAACGCCCGAGCCGGTAGGCCTGGTGCGCGTAGCGCGGCGAGGACGCGAGCAGTTCGGCGCCCGGTGGGAGCCGGGTGATGGCGTCGGTGTGGAACTGGAGGACGTCCTGCACGAGCGGCAGGTCGGCGAACAGCGGGTCGGTCCACGCCGCGTCCTTCTTGCTGACGAGGTGCGGACCGACCTCCGGCCCGTCGGGAGCGACCTCGACGCGGCCACCGGTCGCGACGGCCAGCAGCTGGGCGCCGAGGCAGATCCCGAGCGTGGGCAGGTTCTTCGCCGCCGCCTTGGCCAGCAGCCGCCGGACGTCGGCGAGCCACGGGTGCTTGGCGTCGTCTTCCGCGGCCATGCCGCCGCCGAGGCAGACGACGGCCTGGTAGCCGTCGAGGTCGGGCAGGCTTTGCTCCGGCTGCAGGCGGATGTCGAGTTCCGCGCCGGCCTCGGTCAGCCAGTCGCCGAGGGGGCCCAGCGGGTCCGACGCGTCCGGCTGGATGATCAGGATTCGGGTCACGCTGTCCAGGGTAGGTCAGCAGGCACAGCGAATTCCTCCGGCTTTGTCGCCTTCTAGGATGTCGCCTTCGAGGACGTCGCCTTCGACCGGGTAGCCGGCGGCGATCCAGCCGGTGATGCCGCCGGAGAGCCGTTTCACCTTGAAGCCGAGTTCGGCGAGCCTGAGCGCGCCCTTCGTGGCGGCGTTGCAGACGGTGCTTTCGCAGTAGCAGACGTACACGAGGTCGCGGTCCAGGTGCGCGGCCGTCTCGGGCGTCAGGTCGCGGTAGGGCAGGTTGATCGCGCCGGGGATGCGGGCGTGGGCGAAGGCTTCGGGCGCCCGCGTCTCGACGACGAGGTAGCCATCGGTGCGTCCGGCTTCGAGGTCCTGGACGAGATCGTCGGGATCGACCTCGAAGCCGAGTTCGGCGCCGAAGTACTCGATTGCGGCCGCCGGTGCCGCGGCGGGGAAGGCGAGGGTGCGTGTCATGGGACAAATCCTGCTGGGGCAGGCGAGTTCGGGACAGGGCAGAATCGGCGTGGAAACCCGGGCCGGCCGGGGATTTCCCTGTACTGGCCCTGCGAATCCGGGAGAGTTGCGGTGGACCACCTCGACGACGTCGACTGGCGCCTGCTGGAGCTCCTGCAGGCCGACGGCCGCCTGAGTTTCACGGAGCTGGGGCGCCGGGTATCGCTGTCCGGCTCGGCGGTGACGGAGCGCGTCCGCCGGCTCGAGGAGCGCGGCGTGATCACGGGCTACGCGGCGAGCGTCGACACGACGAAGCTGGGGCTACCGATCGAGGCATTGGTGCGAGCCCGCGTCCGGAGTCTCGACACACCCCGGTTCCGCACGGCGGTACTCCCGCTGCCGCAGCTGGTGGCGGCGGATCACGTGACGGGTGAGGAGTGCTGGGTCCTGCGGGTGCTGTGCCGGGACACGGCGGAGCTGGAGGAGCTGGTCGAGAAGGTGCAGCGCTACGGGGAGACGACGACGTCGCTGGTGTTGTCGTCCCCGTTGAGGAGGCGGCCGCCGGCCCGGCCGGGGGCGGGGTGAGGCATCGCGCGTGATTGGCGGGCATGCATCTCGACGCCGGCGGGGTTGCGCCTGCTGTGCTTCGGGGCGGGACCTGCGTGACTGAAGGCGGAACTCGCGTGATTGAGGCCGGAACTCGCGTGACTGAAGGCGGAATTCGCGTATCTGGATGGGCGACTCACGTGCCGGAACGGTCGGCCGGCGGGCCCCCGGGGGTCCGGTCACGTGATTGGAGGGTCGACACGCGTGATTGGGGGGTCGACACGGGTGGGGTGGGAATGGAAAAAGGGCCTGAGCCGGGAGACTCTTGGTCTCTACCGGGCCCAGGCCCTTCCTTCATGTTGAGTTCGGCGGTGTCCTACTCTCCCACAACCCTTCGGTTGCAGTACCATCGGCGCTGTCAGGCTTAGCTTCCGGGTTCGGAATGGGACCGGGCGTTTCCCTGACGCTATAACCACCGAAACACTACGAAACAACACACACCATGAACAATGTTCACCGGTGTGGTGTTTCAGAACCGTAGAGTGGATGCGTAACATCTTCGTAGGCAAGTCCTCGGCCTATTAGTACCAGTCAACTCGACAACACATTACTGTGCTTCCATTTCTGGCCTATCAACCCAATGGTCTGTTGGGGGCCTTAACCCACA
>NZ_JBHVXZ010000229.1:0-7063 GCF_042881395.1 Amycolatopsis sp. NPDC058278
TGGTCACACTGGCGCCGACGCCACCAACACCGCGCCCGACAAGCCCACTACCAGCGAAGACACGCCATCAATCACGAAGTGCGGCTGGAGTACTAGAAGTCCCTCTGCCGGAGCCGACGCGCTCGGTTGGCTAGACCACTGGGGAAACTGGCAATAAACCGGCAACCGGCTGACTACGGTCCGGGACTGCAAGCAAAGGCCAGACAGCACGAAACCCCCTGTCACCAGGGGGTTTCGTGGTCTTGCTGTCTCAACCAGACGTGCGCCCGAAGGGATTCGAACCCCTGACCTTCTGATCCGTAGTCAGATGCTCTATCCAGCTGAGCTACGGGCGCGTGTTCAGTTGTAACCTAGCACCCGGCGAACCGGGCGCCAGCGGAGGCTCCGGGATTTGAACCCGGGAGGGGGGGTTACCCCCAACCGCATTAGCAGTGCGGCGCCATAGACCAGACTAGGCGAAGCCTCCTGGGCCCAACGACCACTGCTCAGATAGGTTACACACCCCCCGAACCCCCTTTGACAGCACCCCCCTCACGCTCGGTGCAGCAGCCTGAGCAGGCGCGGAGAGCGGCCGCCCAGGCCCTCGGCCTCGAACGTCGCGATGCCCACGCGGGGAAGTTCGCGGACGCCTGGATAAACCAAGTAGCGAGGTACCCAGCGCGGCTGGAACTTCGCGTTGAACCGGTACAGCGTCTCGATCTGGATCCAGCGCGAGAAGAAGTGCAGGACCTTCGCCGCCGACTTGGCGACCGGGCCGGCGCCGATGCGCTGCCCCTGCTCCATCAGCGCGCGGAACGCCGCGAAGTTCAGGGAGACCTGTGAGACGCCGTGGCGGCTCGCCGCCAGCAGGAGCTCCGAGATCATCAGCTCGTTGACGCCGTTGTCGGCCGTGCGGTCGCGGCGCATGACGTCCAGTGAGAGCCCTGTGGCGCCCCACGGGACGAATTGGAGCACGCCGCGGACGCGGCCGCCCTGCTCGGCGGTCACCAGCACCGAACCCGGGTCGCCCATGCGGCCCAGCGCCATCGAGAAGCCGCGCTCGGTGTCCGTGCCGCGCCAGGTGGCCGCCAGGACCTCCAGCTCGGCCAGCTCGCCGGGACGCAGGTCCTCGGCCCGGCGCACCAGCACCTTGTAGCCCGCGCGCTTGGTGCGGGCCGCCGCCTGGCGGACGCCGCGCATGGTGCGGCCCTCCAGGGTGAAGCCGGCGGCGTCGACGACGGCTTCGTCGCCGATCTCCAGGACCTCCAGGCCGAACCGGGCCCAGACCGTCGCGCCGAGCTCGGAGACGCCCATCGCCGCCGGGACCCAGCCGTTGCGCCGGCACACCTCGAGGTACTCCTCGATCGCGCCCGGCCAAGCCTCGTGGTCGCCCAGCGGGTCGGCCGAGCAGAGCGCGACCCCGGCGATCACGCGGTAGGTGACCGCGGCCTTGCCCGTCTTCGAGAACACCGCGAACTTGTCCCGCCGCAGCGCGAAGTACCCGAGCGAGTCCCGTCCGCCGTGCTCGTCCAGCAGCCGGCGCAGCCGCGCGACCTCCTCGTCGGTCAGCCGCGGCGCCGGCTCGGCCGAGCGCAGCAGGAAGTACGCCGACACCAGGAGGGCGGCGAGGCCGAACAGCAGGCCGACGGCGGCGGTGAGGTCCTCCAGCCACATCTGGTGGAACACCGCGGGCCCGCTGGCCGCGACCAGCGCGAGCGCCGACTCCGCCAGCCGGTCGCCGAAGCCCATCGGCTCCAGGGCCACGTGCGGCGCCACGGACAGCAGGATGACGTTGATCACGAACCCCGCCAGCGTCAGCTGGAGGAACACGCGCACCGCGCGCCAGCGCCCGACCACCGGGTCCGGCTTCGCCACGAAGTAGCGCCGGTTGGCGATCAGGCCCACCAGCAGCAGCACCGACACCAGGCCGGCACCGAAGACGTGCTTCAGCCCGAGGTGCGACATCGTGAGCAGCACCGTCGCGCCGACCGCCAGCTGCCAGGCCCGGCGCTTGCGACGCCGGAGCCCCGCGGCCAGCATCACCAGCAGCACGCCCATCACCAGCGCGACGGTCGCCGCGGCGACCGTCGCCTCCTGCGGCAGCTCCAGCCACTCGGCCAGGTGCCCGCGCAGGCTGCGCCGCCCGGCCGGGATCAGGATCGAGCCCAGGGTCATCAGCCCGGCCAGCCGGGTCACCCAGGTGATCACCCCGACCGTGGTGGCCCCCGCCACCTTCCAGGTGATCTGCGCGCGTGTCCCCGTCACCACCTGTACAACCCGCCGTGGATGATCATGCTTCCCCCATCTACCCCCCGGCGAGCTCCACGAACGGCGTCAGCGCCTCCGGGTTGGCCAGCGCGTCGCGGCTGACGGCCCGGTCGGGAGCCACACCGGCGAGGATCTTCTTCACCGGTACCTCACACTTCTTACCGTTCAAGGTACGAGGAATCTCGGAAACCACTACGAACCGATCAGGTACATGGCGCGGTGACAGCGCGCTACGAAGCTCCTTGCGCAGCCGCGGCTCGACGTCTCCGAGCGCGACGCCACCGGCGAGCACCACGAAACAGATCAGCCGACCGTCCTCGTTCCCGGCCGCCGAGGTGTCCACGACCAGGGAATCCGCGATCTCGTCGTAGCCCTCGACGACCCGGTAGAACTCCGCCGTGCCCATCCGGACGCCGCCGCGGTTGAGCGTCGAATCGCTGCGGCCGTAGATCACCGCCGAGCCGCGGTTCGTGATGCGGATCCAGTCGCCGTGGCGCCACAGCCCGGGGTACATCTCGAAGTACGCCTCACGCAGCCGCGAGCCGTCCGGGTCGTTCCAGAAGAACACCGGCATCGACGGCATCGGCTTCGTGATGACCAGCTCGCCGACCTCCTCGACGACGGCCTTGCCCGCCTCGTCGAAGGCGTTGACCGCGGCACCGAGCGCCGGGCAGGACAGCTCGCCGAGCCAGACCGGCACGTCGGGCGCCGACGCGACGAACGCCGCGCACAGGTCGGTGCCGCCGGAGACCGAGCAGATCTGGACGTTCTTCCCGACCTCGTTCACGATCCACCGGAAGCCTTCGACGCTCAGCGGCGCGCCGGTGGAGCCCAGCGCGCGCAGGCCGGTCAGGTCGTAGCGCTCGGCGGGCTTGATGCCGGCCTTGAGGCAGCTCTGGATGTACGGCGCCGACGTCCCGAAGTAGGTGACGCGGTGCTGCTCGGCCAGGTGCCAGAGCGCGTTCAGGTCCGGGAATCCGGGGCTGCCGTCGTAGAGCACGATCGTGGTGCCGACCAGCAGGCCGGAGATGAGGAAGTTCCACATCATCCAGCCGGTGGTGCTGAACCAGAAGAACCGGTCGCCGGGCCCGAGGTCGGTCTGCAGCGCGAGGGCCTTGAGGTGTTCCAGCGTGATGCCGCCGTGGCCGTGCACGATGCCCTTCGGCAGCCCGGTGGTGCCCGACGAATAGAGCACCCACAGCGGGTGCGCGAACTCGACCGGCTCGAACAGCAGCGGCGCGCCCGCGTGCCGCGCGAGCAGCTCGGCCCAGTCGAGGGCGCCGTCCATCCGGCCTTCGCCGACGTACTCGACGAGCACGGTCGCGGCGAGCGACGGCAGCTGCGCCTGGAGGTCGGCGATCGTCGTCCGGATGTCGAACTGGCGGCCGTTGTACGCGTAGGCGTTGACCGCGAAGAGCACCTTCGGCTCGATCTGCACGAACCGGTCCGCGACCGCGCGGACACCGAAGTCCGGCGAGCACGACGACCAGATGGCCCCGATGCTCGCCGCGGCGAGGAACGCGACCAGCGTCTGCGGGCAGTTCGGCGCCAAGGCGACGACCCGGTCGCCCTTGCCGACGCCCAGTTCGAGGAACGCGGCCCGGGCCGCGGCGACCTGCGCGCGAAGCTCGCCGTACGTCAGGTGGCTCGCGAAGCCGTCTTCGCGGTGGAAGATCACCGCCGTCTCGTCGTCCGCCTTCGCGGCGCCCGCGACGCCGGGGGTGAGCGCGTGCTCGGCGTAGTTGAGCGTGCCGCCCTCGAACCAGACGGCGTCCGGCATCGCCCCGGAGAGCACCGCACCGGGCTGGTCGTGCCAGCGGACGCCGAGGAAGTCCGTGACCGCCGCCCAGAAGTCCGGGCCGCGCTCGACCGAGAACTCCCACAGCGCGCGGTAGTCGTCCACCTCGACGCCGCGCTCGGCGCGCAGCCACCGGCGGAAGGCTTCGATCTTGGTGTCGGCAACGTGGCCCGGCTCGGGGCGCCAGAGCACTTCGGGGGCGTCGGCGGTGTGCGTCACGTCCCGAGCCTAATCCTTCCGATCCGGAAGTCACCGTGGTCGGAACCGACATGGAACCCGGGTTACCGGTGGCGACCGCCCACACCTACCGCAGGTGCGCGTCGAACCAGTTGAGCGTGCGCTGCCAGGCCTCCGCGGCCGCGCCAGGGTCGGCGTCGAAGCGGTGGTTCGCACCCGGGTAGTGGACGACGTTCGTGGCAACCTTCGCCGACGCGGCGGCGTCGCGCAGGCGCTCGACGTCGGCGCCGCCCGCCTCGTCGCCGGCGTCGCCGTACATGCCGAGCCACGGGCTGGTGAGCCGCCCGGCGATCTCGACCAGCGCGGGGAGTTCGACGGCCTGCTGCCCGCCGACGGAGACCGCGGCACCGAGCTTGCGGTGCGACGCGACGACGAGGGCCGCGGTGCCGCCGAGGTCGAAGCCCATCACGCCGAGCAGGTCGGCCTGGACACCCCGCTCGACCAGCCAGGCGAGGGTGAGGTCGGTCGCGTCGAGCAGGTCCTGCTGCGTGAGGCGGTCGTTCTCGAGGTGCGGCGTGACGGTCAGCCAGCCCTCCGTGGCGAGGCTGGCGAGCAGCAGCCTGACCCCGTCCGTGACACCGTCGGCCTCGTGGAGCACCACCAAGCCGCCGCGCAGCGCGCCCTCGGGTTCCGAAAAGGTCAGGCGCAGGGTGCCGCCGTCGGTGCGCTGGTAATCCACGGTGGAGGTCGACGTCATTGCCTCACCCAACCACCTGGAGGTGAACGGGAGGAAGCCCGGTGACGCAGGTCGCCGGGGCCGGCCCGCCTGAAGGCGGTCGCGGGGCGGCGGGCGGAAAAGATACGGTGAGCGGGTCGTCCCGTCGATTTCCAGGAGCGCCGAAGATGCCGTCCGTGTCCCCGCGTGCCGATCTCGAATCGTTGCCGAAATACGTCCCCGGCCGGACGATCGAAGGCGCGATCAAGCTGGCGAGCAACGAGGTGCCCGGCGGCGCGCTGCCGAGCGTCGCGCAGGCGATCGCCGAGGCCGCGGCCGGGATCAACCGCTACCCGGACACCGGCTCGCAGGCGCTGCGCGAGCGGCTGGCGCGCGAGCTGGACGTGCCGGTGGAGCGCGTCGCGATCGGCTGCGGCTCGGTGTCGCTGTGCCAGCAGACGATCCAGGCGGTGTGCGCGCCCGGCGACGAGGTCATCTTCGGCTGGCGCTCCTTCGAGGCGTACCCGATCGTCACCCAGGTCGCGAACGCCGTCGCGGTGAAGGTCCCGATCACCGAGGGCCAGGAGCTCGACCTCGACGCGATGCTCGCGGCGATCACCGACCGGACGCGCGTGGTCTTCGTCTGCAACCCGAACAACCCGACCGGGACGGCGGTGCGCCGCGCGGAGCTGGAGCGGTTCCTGGCCGCCGTGCCCGAGCACGTGCTGGTCGTGCTGGACGAGGCGTACAAGGAGTTCGTCACCGACCCCGAGGTGCCCGACGGCGTCGAGTACACGCGCAGCCGGTCGAACGTCATGGTGCTTCGCACGTTCTCGAAGGCGTACGGCCTTGCGGGTCTTCGCGTCGGTTACGCGGTCGCCCCCGAGCCGATCGCGGACGCGCTTCGCCAGGTGTACGTGGCCTTCTCGGTGAACATGCTGGCCCAGGTGGCCGCGCTGGCGTCCCTCGACGCGGCCGACGAGCTCCTGGCCCGCTGCCAGGAAATCGTCGTCGAGCGGGGACGGGTGCGGGAAGCGCTGCTGGAAGCGGGTTACCGCGTGCCCGAGACGCAGGCGAACTTCGTCTGGCTGCCGCTGGGTGAGCAGGCCGTCCCGTTCGCCGAGCACGCGCTGGACCGCAAGCTGGTGGTGCGCCCGTTCGCCGGGGACGGCGTCCGCGTGACCATCGGAACCCGCGAGGAGAACGACCTGTTCCTGGCCGCGGCGCGCGAGTTCCTCACGCGAACTGCTTGACCACCAGCTGGATGACGGCGGCGACGCCGATCACCACGATCACGCCGCGCAGCACCGCCGGCGGCAGCTTCCGGCCGATCTTCGCGCCGAGGAAGCCGCCGGCGGTGGAGCCGACGGCCAGCCACAGCACGACGGCCCAGCTGATCGGCGCGACGAACGCGTAGATGATCCCGGCGACGAGGTTGACGACGGCGGCGAGCACGTTCTTGACGCCGTTGAGCTTCTGCAGCGGCTCCGACAGCAGCATCCCCATCACGGCCATCAGCATCACGCCCTGCGCGGCGGTGAAGTACCCGCCGTAGATGCCGATGAGGAAGATGAAGAACATCAGCAGCGGCCCGGGTTTGTGCTCGGTCCCGTTCTGCTCGCGCCGCTCCGCGACCCACTTCGAGACCTTCGGCTGGATGATCACGAGGACCACGGCCAGGCCGACGAGCACGGGAACGACGGCTTCGAAGGCGTCCTTCGGCAGCGACAGCAGCAGGATGGTGCCACCGATGGCCCCGAGGAAGGACGCGACGGCGAACTTGGCGGTCTGCCGCCAGTAGCCCTTGAGCTCGTGCCGGTAACCCCAGGCACCGCTGAGCGTGCCGGGCGCGAGGCCGATGGCGTTCGAGGTGGTGGCGGTCACGGGCGGATACCCGAGCGCGACGAGCACGGGGAAGGTGACGAGCGTCCCCGACCCCACGACGGCGTTGATGGTCCCCGCCCAGACCCCGGCGACCACGACGATCAGGGCGTGCCACCACGTCATGAAGCAATCACGTGCGGAGCCTAATACTCCAGCCGCACTTCGTGATTGATGGCGTGTCTTCGCTGGTAGTGGGCTTGTCGGGCGCGGTGTTGGTGGCGTCGGCGCCAGTGTGACCAGGC
>NZ_JBHVXZ010000230.1:0-7062 GCF_042881395.1 Amycolatopsis sp. NPDC058278
GCCACTGAGTCGTCCGCAAGAGGGCGAATCGCGAGAAAGGCCCCGTCCCCCGGGGGGGGGCGGGGCCTTTCTCGTCGGCTGGGGGCTACACGTACGCGTCGAGCTCGGCCACCTGGGCGTGGCACGCCTCGTCGACCTCCCACGGCTTGGCCGTGACGCGGGGCAGCGGCAGGCTCTCGGCCTGCAACGTCGCCGGGATGAGCGCGCAGTCGGCGATCAGCTCGGACAGGGTTTCGGGTTCGGTGACGGCGTTCACGATTCGTAACGCTATTGATCCGCATTCGACTGGAGAAGGAGTACCAGCCGGTAGTGTCGGCTGGGCACGCGCGAACTACCCGGATGGGTCATGACCCAGGGGTAACTTCGCGCCT
The DNA here is from genome assembly GCF_042881395.1 of Amycolatopsis sp. NPDC058278. Lineage (NCBI taxonomy): Bacteria > Bacillati > Actinomycetota > Actinomycetes > Pseudonocardiales > Pseudonocardiaceae > Amycolatopsis > Amycolatopsis sp. NPDC058278. The sequence continues at coordinate 372 of NZ_JBHVXZ010000230.1, forward strand.
TTTGCCGTGAGGTCGAACACGAAGGAGCAGCCGGTGGCAGACAGGGCCAGGATCGCGGTGTCCGGCAGTATCGCGACCGACCACCTCATGCATTTCCCGGGCAGGTTCGCCGAGCAGCTGGTCGCCGAGCAGCTGCACCGCGTCTCGCTGAGCTTCCTCGCCGACGACCTGGTGGTCCGGCGCGGCGGCATCGGTGCGAACATCGCCTTCGGCCTGGGGGTGCTCGGCGTCCAGCCGGTCCTCGTGGGTGCCGTCGGCGCCGACTTCGCCGACTACCGCTCCTGGCTGGAGCGGCACGGGGTGGACACCTCGGGCGTGCACGTGTCCGAGGTCGCGCACACCGCGCGGTTCGTCTGCACCACCGATGAGGACCTCTGCCAGATCGCGACGTTCTACGCCGGCGCGATGGCGGAGTCCCGCAACATCGAGCTGCAGCCGATCGCCGAGCGCACCGGCGCGCTGAGCCTGGTGCTGATCAGCCCGGACGACCCGGAGGGCATGATCCGCCACGCCGAGGAGTGCCGGCAGCGCGGTTACGCCTTCGCGGTCGACCCGTCGCAGCAGCTGGCCCGGATGACCGGTGAGCAGGCGCGCGCGTTCGTCGCCGGCGCGAAGTACCTGTTCAGCAACGACTACGAGTGGGAGCTGCTGCTCCAGAAGACCGGCTGGACCGAGGCCGACGTCCTCGACCAGGTCGGCGTGCGGATCACGACGCTGGGGGAGAAGGGCGTCGAGATCGTCGGCAAGGACGGCGTCGCCCTGCAGATCGGCGCGGTCCCCGAGCGCACCAAGGCCGACCCGACCGGCGTCGGCGACGGCTTCCGCGCGGGCTTCCTGGCCGGCCTCGACGGCGGCCTGAACGTGGAGCGCGCGGCCCAGCTGGGGTCGCTGATCGCGGTGCTGGTCCTGGAGACGGTCGGCACGCAGGAGTGGACGTTCGACCGCGCGGAGGCCTTGGCCCGCATCGGCGAAGCCTTCGGCCCGGACGCGGCGGAGGAGATCTCGGCGGTCTTGCCCGCGGCCTGACCCCGGGTGTGACGAAGGCCCCGCACCGGATCGGTGCGGGGCCTTCGCCGTGCGTCAGAGCTTGACCGGGTACACCGGCTCCGGGATCCCGGGCTTGATCCGGTGCTCGACGAAGATCCCGTGCCACAGCATGAACACGATCAGCGCCCACAGCTGGCGGCTGCGGTCCAGCTGGCCCGCCTTGTGCTCCTCCAGCAGCGCCAGGATCGCCTTCTTGTCCAGCAGCTCCTCGGTGCGCGAATCACTGATGATCCCGCGAGCCCAGTCGTACATCTCGTTGCGCAGCCACAGCCGGATCGGGACCGGGAAGCCGAGCTTGCGGCGGTTGAGCACGTGCGCCGGGATGATCTTCGCCAGCGCCTGGCGCAGGGCGTACTTCGTCGTCCCGTGGGCGAGCTTCTGGTCCAGCGGGATCGACGCGGCGACCTTGAACACCTCGGCGTCGAGGAACGGCACCCGCAGTTCCAGCGAGTTCGCCATCGTCACCTTGTCGGCCTTGACCAGGATGTCGCCGCGCAGCCACGTGTAGAGGTCGACGTGCTGCATGCGGGCCACCGGGTCCCAGCCGCGCGAGACGTCGTACCAGGGCGCCGTGACGTCCTTGAAGCCGACGCCTTCCTGGTACGTCTTCAACACGTTGCGCAGCTGGTCGTCGCGGAAGTTGCGGGCGTTGCCGTAGTAGCGGTCCTCCAGCGGGAGCGCGCCGCGGCGCAACAGGTCCTTGCCGCGGGTGCCCTCGGGGATCTTGGTCGAGACCTTGCCGATGAGCTTGCGCATGCCGCCGGGGATCTTCTCGAACGGCGCCAGCGAAATCGGCTCGTTGTAGATCGTGTAGCCGCCGAACAGCTCGTCCGCGCCCTCGCCGGACAGCACCGCTTTGACGTGCTTGCGGGCCTCGCGGGCGATGAACCACAGCGGGACCAGCGCCGGGTCGGCCACCGGGTCGTCGAGGTACCAGACGATGAGCGGCAGCACCTCCATCATCTCGTCCGCCGTCACCGTCCGGACCACGTGCTTCACGCCGATCGCGGCGGCCGACTCGGCGGCGACGTCGACCTCGGAGTAGCCCTCGCGCTCGAAGCCGGTGGTGAACGCGATCAGGTTCGGGTTGTGCTCCTTGGCCAGCGTGGCGGTGGCCGTGGAGTCGATGCCGCCGGACAGGAACGCGCCGACGGTGACGTCCGGGTCGGAGATCATGTGCTTGCCGACCGAGTCGCGCATCACATCGGCGATGCGCTGGTACAGCTCCTCGGCCTCGGCGGGCGAGTTCACCGGCTTCGCGCTGAACTGCGGGTGGAAGTAGCGGGTGAACTTCACCTCACCGCCGGGCACGACCTCGAACGAGGTGCCGGACTCGACGCGGCGGATCGCGGTGTGCAGCGACTCGGGCTCGGGCACGTACTGCAGCACCAGGTAGTGCTGCAGGGCCTTCCGGTCCAGTTCCTGCGCGACGCCGAGGACGTCCGACAGCTCCAGGAGGCTCTTCTTCTCGCTGGAGAACGCCACCCCGCCGGGACCGGCCGAGTAGAACAGCGGCTTGATCCCGAACGGGTCGCGCGCGCCGAAGACCCGCTTCTCCTGGGAGTCCCAGATCATGAAGGCGAACATCCCGCGCAGGCGCTTCACCCAGTCGGCGCCGAGGTAGTGGAAGCCGACGACGATCGCCTCGCCGTCACCCTCGGTCTCGAACTTCGCGCCGTGCTTCTCGGCGAGCTCCGCCCGCAGCTCCAGGTAGTTGTAGATCTCCCCGTTGAAGTTCATGGTGTAGCGGCCCGGCGCCTCGGGCGGGCCCCAGACCAGCGGCTGGTGCGCGTGCTCGACGTCGATGAAGGCGAGCCGGTTGAAGCCGTAGACGACCTCGGCGTCGGCCCAGGTGTCCTGCTCGTCCGGGCCGCGGTGGCGCTGGCAGCGCATGGCCGCACCGACGGCGTCACGCGCGTTCGCCGCGCCGGTCTCGGTCGCGCAGATCAGTCCAAGCAGGCCGCACACGGGTACTCACACACCTTTAGGGTCTTCTTCGGGCTGGGAAGGTGCCCAGTATGCCGGGGCCGCCGTGGCGAGTACCACGCGCGTCGATGGTTACCCCTTGGTCAGCGGAGCGCGCCAACTCGGCTAGGCTCCGCACCAGTCACGAAGATCGGTCGTAGGAGGCTCTGGGTGAAAGGGCGAGGCGCAGTGGGACAACCCGAGCGCACCCTGGGGAAGCGGACCGTGCGGGTCGCCGCGCTGGCCGTGCTGGTCGCGCTGACCGCGACGGGCTGCTCCGGCGACGAGATCCTGCGGTTCGGCTGGCCGGTCGGCGTTACGCAGCAGGCGAACGAGATGCGCACGCTCTGGACCTGGGCCGTGGTGGCCGCGCTGGTCGTCGGGGTCATCGTGTGGGGCCTGATCTTCTGGACCGCGACGTTCCACCGCAAGAAGAAGACCGCCGACGGCGAGCCGGAGGAGCTGCCCCGGCAGTTCCAGTACAACATCCCGCTGGAGCTGTTCACGGTCGTCGTCCCGACGATCATGGTCTGCGTCCTGTTCTTCTTCACCGCGACCACGGAGTCGAAGGTCCTCGACAAGATCCCCAACCCGGACGTCAAGGTCCAGGTCGTGGCGTTCCAGTGGAACTGGGAGTTCAAGTACGAGGACGCCAACGCGGCGAAGCCCGACGGCAGCGGCCAGGTCAGCACGGTCGGCTCGTCCGGCGAGATCCCGCTGCTGGTGCTCCCGGTCGGCAAGACCATCCAGTACGACCTGGTCTCCACCGACGTCATCCACTCCTTCTGGGTGCCGGAGTTCCACTTCAAGCGGGACGTCTTCCCGAACCCGGAGAAGAACAACCAGGACAGTTCCTTCCAGAACAAGATCGACCGCGAAGGCTCCTTCGTCGGCCGGTGCGCGGAACTGTGCGGCACCTACCACTCGGTGATGAACTTCGAGGTCCGCGCGCTGACGGCGGACAAGTTCGACCAGTACATCTCGCTGCGCAAGCAGGTGAACCCGGCGACGGGCCAGACGTTCACCGCGGCCGAAGCGCTGGCGAAGATGAACTGCGGCGAGCTGTGCACCCCGCACGCGGTGACCACCCAGCCGTTCAACACCGACCGCACGGCGCGGACCGCGTCCAACTGACGCCAGAGCGACAACAGGAGTAGGACAGACCCATGAAGGTCGAAGCCCGCATCTTCTTCATCGTGGCGTTCTTCGCCGTGTTCATGGCGGCGGTCTACTGGGTGTGGACCGCGCTGGCCGCGACCCACGGTGCCGAGCCGGTGGGCATCGTCGCGCTGTTCCTCACCGGTGGCCTCGCGTTTCTGGCCGGCAGCTACATGCAGTTCGTCGCCCGCCGCATCGAACCGCGCCCCGAGGACCGCGAGGACGCCGAAATCAGCGACGGCGCGGGCGAGCTGGGCTTCTTCAGCCCGGGCAGCTACTGGCCGATCGGCATGGCGGCCACCGCGGCGCTCGGTGCCGTGGCGCTGGCGTTCTTCCACATCTGGCTGCTCGTCATCGCGCTGGTCGCGCTGCTCATCACGATCGGTGGCCTGGTGTTCGAGTACCACACGGGTCCGTCGCACGACTGAGTTCCACTTCGCGAACCGGCCGTCACGCTCCCGGCGTGGCGGCCGGTTTCGTTTCCGGGCGGGCGCGGGCGAGTCAGCCGCGGAACGCCGTCCGGTAGGACGACGGGCTCGTCCCGCGCAGGCGGCTGAACTGGTGCCGCAGGGCCGCCGCCGACGCGTAACCGCACGCCGCCGCGATGTCCTCCACCGACCGGCCGCCCTCCTCCAGCAGGGCCTGGGCGCGGTCCAGCCGCCGTTCGGTGAGCCAGCGGTGCGGGGTGGTGCCCGTCGCCGCGGAGAAGCGGCGCAGGAACGTCCGCTCGCCCAAGCCGCTGCGGCGGGCCAGTTCCGCCACCGTGAACGGCTGGTCCAGCCGCCGCTCCACCCACTCCAGGGCCTCCGCGACCACGGCGTCGTCGCCCGCCGCCGTCGCCGGGACGGGTGCCTGGACGAACTGTGCCTGGCCACCCACGCGGTGCGGCGCCGCCACCATCCGCCGGGCCAGCGTCGTGGCCGCGGCGACACCGCGCAGCCGGCGGACCAGGTGCAGGCACAGGTCGACCGCCGCGACCGTGCCCGCGCTGGTCAGGATGCCGCCGTCGTCGGCGTAGAGCGCCTGCGGATCCACCTCGGCGGCCGGGAACCGCTGCCGGAACTCCGCTTCGTACACCCAGTGGACCGTGCAGCGGCGGCCGTCGAGCAAGCCCGCGTACCCCAGGGAGAACACCCCCGCGCAGAACCCCGCCACCCACGCGCCCCGCCCGACCGCGTCGCGCAGGACGTCCAGCACCGGTTCGGGGGGCGGCGCGGTCCGTGGCGCGCACGTCGGCACGATCAGCAGGTCCGCCGACGCCGCGAAGTCCATGTCCCGCAGGCGGGACAGCTCGAACCCGGACCAGCTCTCGACCGGGGAGCCGCCGGGGGAGCAGACGCCGAAGTCCCAGCCCTCGATGCCGTCGGCGCTGCGGTCGGTGCCGAACACCTCGCACGCGACGCCCAGTTCGAACGGCGAAACGCGGTCGGCGAGCACCACGGCGACCCGGTTGACGTCCATGACGGCCAGTGTGTCACAAGTTTTGCGGTCGTTGTCATCTCTGACACTGGTTGCCCGGCTTGCGGACGGCGAACCTGGGCGCATGACGAATTCGGAAACCCGCCCGCTGCTCCAGTGGTCCGCGGCGATGGCGATGTCGGGCACGATCGGCGCCGTCGTCCTCGAGAGCGGCGCGGCCGCCCCCGCCGTGGCCTTCGCCCGCTGCTTCGTCGGCGGCGCCCTGCTCGTGCTCTGGTGCCTCTCCCGCGGCTGGCTGCAGGCGTGGCGGCCGTCGCGCCGTGACCTCGGCCTCGCCGTGCTGGGCGGGCTGTTCCTGGTCGGCAACTGGGTGCTGCTGTTCGCCTCGTACGCGCTGTCCTCGATCTCGGTCAGCACGGTCGTCTACCACACCCAGCCGCTGGTCCTGGTCGGCCTGGCGGCGGCCTTCCTCGGTGAGAAGGTCGCCAAGAGCCACCTGGCCCGGGCCGGGATCGCGTTCGGCGGGGTGGCCGTGATCTCGCTGTCCGCCCACGGCGAGGACGGCAAGCCCGTCCAGCTCGCCGGGATCGCCCTGGCCCTCGGCGCGGCGTTCCTCTACGCCGGCGCGTCCTTCATCGCGAAGCAGCTGAAGCACATCCGCCCGCACCTCCTGGCCGCCGTGCAGACGACCGTGGGCGCGCTGGTGCTGGCACCCGCGCTGCTGATCACGCCGCTGCCGTCGACGACGTCGGGGCTGCTCTGGCTGGTGCTGCTGGGCACGGTGCACACGGCCCTGATGTACGTGCTGATCTACGCGAGCATCGGCAAGCTGCCGACCACGACGGTGGCGCTGCTGTCCTACGTCTACCCGGTGGTCGCGGTCCTGGTCGACATCGCCTTCTACGGCCACCGGCCCAGCTGGCCGGAGGCACTGGGCATGCTCGCGGTCCTAGCGGCCGCGCTGGCACCCCAGCGCAGCCACCGCCCCGCCCCGGAAAACCACCGAGAACCGGCCCGCCAGTCGTGCTCGGCAACGTAACCCACGTGATCAGGGACGTAACCCACGTGATTGGGAACGTAACCCACGTGATCGGGGCCGGAA
>NZ_JBHVXZ010000231.1:0-6808 GCF_042881395.1 Amycolatopsis sp. NPDC058278
CCATCGACCTGACATGGCCAACAGAGCCAACAGAGGGGACTCGAGTCCCCTCTGTTGGCATCGTTGGCGACCACCGCGAGCGAACGCGACGAATCGAGGACGATCACGCTGATCGCGTCTTGCGCCGCACCGCTGCGCGCCGAGCCCTCGGTGCCGCATCTCCGGCAGTCCGAAGCGCGGCGTTGGCCGTCGTGCAGGTGCTGTCCGATCATCGGCAGAAGGTGGAACACCTGCAAGAGAAGGCGGTCTCCGCCCAGAAGAAGCAGGGCAGGTAGCCCCGCAGCCGTCCAGCCCAGGACCGACTTTTGCCTGGTCAAGCGCCGCGAACGACCCGCGTGTGCCCATGAGGCGCGTACGGGTGGCCGGAGTGAATTGCGCTGTGGCTCCGTGTGGTCGAGTGACCTCCGTGTTCGCAGTGCGCGCTGGTCGGTGCGGCCGCAAGAAGTTGCTCGCTTGCGGCTTGCGGCTGGCGCGCTCTGGCTGCAGGGTTAGCCAGATTTCTGCAGTTTCGAACTATGGAACGCCGGTCGGGCAGGAACGCCCGGCGGGGTGTGGCAAAGGACACATCGCCCAGGGTTGTCGCCCTGAACTGCGTAAAGGTGTCGGTTTGGACGTTGTAAAAGGGTGGGCATGGGTGAACCTCTCGCGAACTTTCGTCGCGTTATATCGGCGATATATCGCGTTGTTGATCCGGCTCCTGCCGGCCTTGGCATTTCTCAGCGTTCGGTGACGGTGTCGACGGTGGGGTTGGCGCCGGCGATTCGGAAGCTGGCGGACGAGAAGTTGCAGGTGCGCCTGGCGGTGTCGCTGCACACCCCGGACGACGAGCTGCGGGACACGTTGGTGCCGGTGAACAACCGGTGGTCGATCGACGAGGTCCTCTCCGCCGCCCGGTACTACGCCGACACCTCCGGACGGCGCGTCTCGATCGAGTACGCGCTCATCCGGGACATCAACGACCAGCCGTGGCGAGCCCAGCTTCTCGCGAAGCGGCTGCGCCAGCACCTGGGTCAGCTGGTCCACGTCAACGTGATCCCGCTGAACCCCACCCCGGGGTCCAAATGGGACGCGTCGCCGAAGCCGGTTGAGCGGGAGTTCGTCCGCCTGGTGAACGCCGGCGGTGTCGCCTGCACGGTGCGGGACACCCGGGGCTAGGAGATCGCCGCGGCCTGCGGCCAGCTCGCGGCCGAAGGCTGAGATTTCTTCGTTTCGATGATGGAGTGTTTGTCGTGATGTATGCCTCCAGCCTGCTGGACCCGGCTGCGGAGGAGCTTCGGCTCGCGGACGTGGTCGGCCGCGGCGCGACCGAGGTTGCTCGTGAGGCGCGGACCCTGTTGGGTGAGCGGTTCAGCTCGGTGACGTTCATGTACGTGCTGATGCGCGCCTTCGAGGTCGAGTACACCGCAGCCCGGGACGCCTCGCGCTGGCACGAGTTCCACGGTGGTCCGCGGGCGTTGTCGGACGCTGATCTTGAGAAGCTGCTCGCTCCGTGGCTTGATCGCTGATCAGCCGTCTGAGGTGGGGCGCCCGCGTGCGCCGCGACCTCGTCGGCCCGGACCTAGAACAGCTGGAAAGTTGACCGAACAGCTGAGCATGTCTAGCTGTTGCGGGTCATGACTTTGGTGACGCGGTGAGGACTTGAGGCGAGGGGACGGGTCCTTCGGCGGCAGGATGAGAAGTGCGACCAACTCGTCCGCCGAGAGAAAGACCCGTCCATGCACCACCGTAATGCCCCACTATCGCTCGGGGGCCGCCGTCGGCTCGTCGCGCGTTGCCAGACCCGTCCGATCGCCCACGTCGCCGCCGAGATGGGCAACTCGCGGCAATGCGCATCCAAGTGGGACAACCGCTACCGCCGCCACGGCTAGACCGGTCTGCTTGACCGGCCCAGCGTCCCGCACCGCCAGCCCACCGCCACCCCGGCTGAAGTGGTGGCCCGGATCGAGCAGCTGCGCCGGGGACGGAGGTACTCCGCCCGCAGGGAACGCCACCGAGCTGGCCTTCGAAGGCATCACCATCTCGGTGAGCACCGTGGGCCGGCACCTGCTGCAGCTCGGGCTGAACCGGCGCCGGTTCCTCGACCCGACCGGCGCCACCAACCGCCAGCCCGAGGCGGATCATCGCCCGCTGGCCCGGGCACATGGTCCACCTCGACGTGAAGAAGACCGGCCAGATCCTCGCCGGCGGCGGCTGGCGCGTCCACGGCAAAGGCTGTACCCAGGACCGGCAGGTCGCCCGCAGTAAACTCTAGGCCAGCGGCCCCGCCACACCTACCTGCAGTCCGCCGTCGACGCCACTCCCGTCTGGCCTACACCGAAGCCCTGCCCGACACCGCACCGTTGCGTCGTCTGATGATCGTCGTCGGCATCGGCTGTCGCGGGCGGGAGACCGCAGGATCAATCGGGTGTTGCACGTGATGATGGTGCTCTCTGAATTGGCGACGCGCGGTCAGACTGATGAATCGCCCCGGGTTTAGCGGAGGGTCTGGTGTGTCCCGGAGATTGTTTCGCATCGCTTCACTACGTAGTGTGGCTCGCGCTCGGGAGATGGGGCGAATTGCGCCGATCTCCGAGCGGTCGGTGCGTCGCCGTGCCGAGGTTCGTCGGTAGTTGCCGGAGTCTTAACGCCTACCCACCGCTTTCCTACGCCGACTCCGCGCTCGCCGCGGCCGGTGATTCATCGAGGAGGCAGTGCCCGACCCAGTTCTGGGCTCTGTGTCAGCACGTCGGCCATCGTGGTCACTTCCCGATCGGGAAGGAAGTCGCGCAAGACCCGCTCGCGGGCTCGCGTCCCCATGGTCGTGGTGTCGATCCGGCCGTTCAGGCACGAAATAATCAGGGTCGCCGCGGCCGGTAGGTCGTGTGGGTCAGTCAGCAGCCCGTCGTGGCCGTGGGTGATCTGCGCACGGATGCCACCCACGGCGGATGCGACCACTGGACGGCTCTTCCACATCGCCTCAGTAACGGTCAGGCCGAAGCCTTCGGCCAGGCTCTTCTGCACGACCACGGTGGAGGCTCGCTGCAACGCGTTGACCAGCAGAGCATTGTCGTCGAGGTCGGCCATTGGCAGGCAGACGAGGTGCACTCTGTCTCGATCTGCTCGAGACAGCCGTCGCCACGCGGCCTGTGTGCGGCTGAACAAGCGGCCCTGGTCCACGTCGTCGGGCACACCGTCCGGGTCCGGTCCGACAAGAGCCAGGGTGCCGATCGGCACGTGGTCGACGAACGCTGCCAGCACGCCTTCCATGTCCTTGAGCGCGTCCCAGCGAGACACTTGAGTGATCAATGGGTTGTCGCTCGTGCCCCGGCGTAGCCCGCATCGATCCAGCAGAGCCTCAACCCGCTCGGGTTGGAGATCGCGATTCTTCGGGGTTGACGGCGCGATGAACGGCGGCAGCACGACCGTATTGCGGCCGGTCAGCACAGCGGGAACGTGCCACGGAACGGAGAAGAAGTAGCCCTCGGCGGCATCGAGCAGCGGCTCGACGAACGTCCAGCCCCGCTCCGAAGCCTCAGTCGGCCGGTCCACGCCTACGTGACAGCGCCAGTAGACCTGGGCGCGGCGCTGGGCGAGCGATGGTGCGAGTCCGGCCGTCTGGTGATCGTGGAGGATGACCACGTCGTCAGGCCGGACGAGGCTTGCCAGCGCCTCCGCTGTCGGCTTGAGGGCCACAAGATAAGCATCCCGTTCAGCTGATCCCAACGGCCCCTCGTCACCCGGGCTGCCGTAGAGCGCCATGCCTAGGCGTTTAGTGAGCGTGAAGAAGGACGGGTCGCCTTGGACGACGGCCCAGCGAGCGCTGATACCGAGCTCGCGGTAGAGCGGCAGGAGGATCTGTAGCATCTCAGCGACTCCGCCGCCGGCCGCCGTGGAGTTGACGTGCCATAGCGTGCGGCCCTCAAGCGCTTGGCGCAGGCTGCCCGCATGCCGGCGCAGTTTCTCGGACCGCTCCTCCCCAAGGACCGCCTCGAGCCCGACGAGACCGCCAGGCATGATCACCGGCAGCGCGATCACCGCCGGCCGCCCGCTATACGCTGCTTGAGCAGGCCGACCAGCATGTGGTTGAGGCTCAGCATGGCGTCTTCGAAGTGGAAGTTGTTGTCGTTGCCGCCGGTCTGGCCGGGGAATCGTGACGACCCAGGTACCACAAGGCAGATGTCAGCCAGCTCGCGACAGCGTCCGCCGGTGCCGCGCGTCATGGCGAAGGTACGGGCGCCGGCCGCAATTGCCACCTCAAGGGCCCGAATCACGTTCGGCGAGTTGCCACTTCCCGAATACGCCATGAGCAGGTCACCCGTGGTGGCGAAGGGTTCAAGGGATGCCGCGTACATTGCGTCCGCCCCACGGTCGTTGACCAGGCCGGTCAGTTCGGCGGGCGAGCCGGACAGGTTAACGAAGTTAAGCCGCTGCACCGAGTGGGAGAGCGGCTGGCCCTTGTCGTCGCTGACGAACGGGTGGTGCTTGAAGTCGCAGTACGCGTGATCGAGCGTGCCCGCGTTGCCGCCGTTGCCGACCGCGTAAATGGTGCCGCGGCCGTCGTATGTGGCGAACACCGCGTCGGCGACCGCGACCACGACGTCAACGGGGAAGGTGTCCAGGATCATGCGCTGCTCGTCGAGGTAGAGCTGAACCGCGCCGCGGAGGTCGGTCATGCGGTGCCTCCGAGGTGTTCGGACGCAATCCGGCCGTGGCAACGCCCGGTGTCGTCGGCCCAGCGGATCACGTCGTCGAGCTCAGGTGTGGATACCTCGATGGCGGTGTACTCCTCTTCGGCGATCACCCTGTGCAGAATGGTGGCTGGAGACGTCCATCCGGTCCCGGCGATGTACCGAGTAATCCCGAGCGTGGAGAGGTCGATCGCGGCGCCAGGGTTCGGTGGGGCCGGCGATCCGCCCAGCACGGTGGCCCGTCCCTCGATCACGTAGTTTGTCTCGACCTTGTGGACGTGCGACTGCAACGACGACTGGTTGCCAGCCCGCATATGAATTCGCTTCAGCGCGTATCGTGGCTCGGCGAGGTTATGCGTATACCAGGTTTCCTCGCCCCAGGGCTTCGAGACGGTGTAACCGCTGATCTCCCGGGTGGCTTGCGTCGCGGCTGCCTGCGTACCTCCATAAGCCCCTGCCTCCAGAACTCGGGCAGCCTCGCTCTCGTTGTTGCGTACGACGCATTCGCCGTCAGGAGCGACATGCCAGCCCTGCAGCCGGACGAAGCTCCGTCCATCCATGTTGACCGACCCGCCGACAACTAGGAAGGTACGGAATCCGCCCGTCGCTGCCGAGAACAACTGGTCGCCGGGGCCCAGCCGATGTTCGGTGAAGAAGTACCGGCGCTCGTCGATGCCATCCACGAGGTCGGTGCTGATCAGCGTCATCTCTTGCCCCTCCTTAACAGGTCCTCGCACGTTCGGGTGGCCTCGGCTCGATCGAGTGCCTGGAAGAGATTGTGAGCCGCTTCGATATCAGCCGTGGCCTCCTCCGTATGTCCGGCGGCTCGCTGGAGAAGGCCGAGGTGCAGGCGGATGCAGGCGGTCGTGAGCCGGTCGCCGAACGGCTCGACCAGCGAGAGCGCTTCGGTGCAGTCGACTAGTGCGGCTTCCGCCGCGTTCGCCCGGTGCTGGAGGATTGCGTGGCAGTGCACCAGCAGTCCGCGCAGGCGCCAGTCCAGCTCGAACCCCGGCATCGTCCGGGACTGGTTGACGGCCCGGCGGGCATCCCGATCGCGATTCTCGAGGATCAGCAGCCGGATGCGCGCCACCGCCACGAGGGCAAGGTTGCGGTCGTCGCCAAGGGTCGTAAACGCCGCCTGCGCCCGGTTCAACAGTTCGGTCGCGCGGGTCACGTCCGGCCGCGCGTCCGCGGCCAGCGCCGCCTTGCGGACTGGTGGCAGCGGCTGCCAGCCGATGTCGTCAACAATCAGCAGCGCCTCGTTGGAGCGGGCGAACGCCTCACCGCGCTGTTCGCCGGTGTCGCCTAACAGCGTCGCGGCGCTCTGTAGGCTCTGTGAACCGACCGTCCGGTCTCCGCGGAGCACCGCGGACTCGCCGAGGATCTCCCACGTCCAGCCCTCGCCGCGGACGTCGGCGAGCGACCGCGCCTCTTCGAGCGCGACCCGCAGGATCCCCTCGGCGACGGACGGATTGCCCCAGCGCATGTGGACGAGGGAAAGATTGCAGCTCCCGTCAACGACCCCATACCGGTCGCCGACCTTCTGAAAGAGAGCGACGGACTCCTCCAAGCGGGCAACCGCCCGCTTGTGCTGCCCGGTTTCCCGATCGATCTCGCCGAGGTTGCGTAGAGTCGCGGCGCGTGCCGTTGTGGAGCCGATCCTCTGCGCCGCGTCGTACGCTAGGTCGGCGCAGCGGCGGCCGATGTCCCAGAGGCGCAAGTTCTCGAACCCAACACTGGAGGCGTCGGCCAGTTCCCAGCAAAGCATCCACTCCTCTTGGCGGTGGCAGGCCGCTACGACCGCCGCAATGCCGGCCCGCTCCAGGAGGAACCACCGGAACGGGTCGAATGCGCGTTCAGCGACGGCGGGGTCAACTGGATACCGCGGCGCATGAACCCGGCCCTGATGGCGGGAGCCGGCCGGGTGGATCAGGTTGTCGGCGAGGTCTGCCACGGCGAGGTATGCGGAGGCAAGTCGGACCACCGCGGCTCGCCGCTCCGTCTCCGGGATATGGTCGACCGCCTGAGCGGCGGCGAAGTCGCGAACTAGTGCTTCATCAAGCAACGTTGGGTAGGTAATCGGGGCGGCGGATCTTGGAGTTGACGGCGAAGTGGCGTTTGGGGTGGCAGTGGCGGTTGCG
>NZ_JBHVXZ010000232.1:0-6420 GCF_042881395.1 Amycolatopsis sp. NPDC058278
CACCTGGACGGCGGGGGCGGTCGCCCGCATGCTCGGCCTGCCCGCGTCCACGCTGCGCGCGTGGCACCGGCGGTACGACCTCCCGCTGTCCGCGCCGCAGTCCGGCACCCACCGCCGCTACGGGCGGGCGGACGTCGAGGCGCTGCTCCGGATGAAGCACCTGATCGAGCAGGGAATCAGCGGGGAAGCCGCGGCCTCGCAGGCGTTCCGCGCGAGCGCGACCGACGTGGGCACGCTGCTGGCCGCCGTCCGCGGCCTGAAGATCGACACCGCGGCCGCGCTCCTCGACGCGCACCTCGCCGACCGCGGCGTCCTCGGCACCTGGGACGAGCTCTGCCGCCCGGCGCTGACGGCCCTCTGCGGCCCGGACGCCGACCGCTGCATCGACCTCGTGCACGGGTTGTCCTGGGCCGTCGCCGCGGCCCTGCACCGGATTCCCACGCCCACCGGCGCCGGACCCGCGGTGCTGCTGGCCTGTGTGGACGGTGAGCGGCACACGCTGCCCCTGGAAGCCCTGCGCGCGGCGCTGGCCGAACACGGCCGCGAGGCGCTGTTCCTGGGCGCCTCGATGCCGGAATCCGCGCTCCGGCACGCGATCGACCGGATCCGGCCCGCCGCGCTCGTGCTGTGGAGCAGCCTCCCGGCCACTCCCCCGAGCGGGTTCCCCGTGCCACGGCTCGTCCTGGCCGGGCCCGGCCGGCCACCGGGAGCCGGCGGCCCGGACAGCCTCCGTGACGCGGTGTCGCTGCTGACGACGAGCCGCGCCGTCGCCCGGTTTATCCCCCGGCCACCCGGGTAGCCAGCCGCCCTACCAGGCCGATGGTCGCCATCGGCACCCACGAAGGCGCGCCAAGTGCCTTTCCCGCAGGAGGTCGAGATGACTCAGGGACCCGGTGGTCAGTCACCGCCGCAGCACGCCCCCGGATCGCCGTCGATGCCGGAAACCGCCAAGGGCGAAGCCCGCGAGGTGGCCTCCACCGCCGCCGACCGGGGCGGTGAAGTCGCCCAAACGGCCGCGGACCAAGCGAAGCACGTGGCCGCGCACGCCCAGCAGGAAGCGCGCGACCTGGTCCGGGAAGGGCGCGAACAGCTGCAGTCGCAGGCCAAGGACGGCCAGCGGAAGGCCGCCGAAAGCCTCCACCAGCTGGCCGGTCAGCTCGAGCGGATGGCGGAGCAGACCGACTCCCCCGGCCTCGCCGGCGACGTCGCGCGCCAGGTGTCCGACCGGACGCGGTCGGTCGCCGACTGGCTCGAGCACCGCGAACCGGGCGATCTCCTGGACGAGGTGCGGCGCTTCGCCCGCCGCCGTCCCGGCACGTTCCTGGTCGGCGCGGCCGTCGCCGGTGCCCTCGTCGGACGGCTCACCCGCGGCGTCGTGGCGCAGCAGAAGGAGGAAAGCTCCCCGAACGGCCGGGCGGGCGTTCCCCGGCCGCACGCCGGCCCCACCGCGACCCCGCCCGTGCCGCAGCCGGGTGACGCCGGATACACCGCACCGCAAGGTCTTCCGCAGCCGGGCGGCCACGGGTACCCGGCGCCGGGCGGCTACGACGCGGCGCAGCCGGAAGGCGGCCTCGCGCCACCCAACCAGCCGGTCCCGGCCCCCGGCGGCTACAACGGGCCGCAGCCGGAAGGCGGCCTCGCGCCGCCGAACCAGCCGGGCCCGGCCCCGAGCGGCTACAACGCGCCGCAGCCGCCGGACGCCCTGCCGCAGCCGAGCCCGCGCTTCTCCGCTCCGGGGCAGGTGCCGTGATGACGCAGGCACCCGGGCCCGCACCCCGCACCAGTGAACCCGTCGACGTCGCCGACGCCTCGGTCGGCGAGCTGATGTCCAACGTGATGAAGGACCTCTCCACCCTGGTGCGGCAGGAAGTGGAGCTGGCGAAGGCCGAAGTGAAGGCCGAAGCGGGCAAGGCCGCGAAGGGCGCGGGCATGCTCGGCGGAGCCGGGTTCGCCGGCTACATGGTCGTGCTGTTCCTCTCCATCGCCCTGTGGCAGGGCTTGGCCAACGTGCTGGATTCCGGCTGGGCGGCGCTGATCGTCGCGGTCGTGTGGGTGATCGCCGGCGCCGTGCTCTACGCGACCGGCCGGCGCGAAGTCCGCCGGATCAACCCGAAACCCGAACGCACCGTCGAGACCCTGCAGCAGGTCCCGGACGCACTGAAAGGCGAACGACCATGACCGAGCCGGAGCGGCTCCGCCGCGAAATCGAAGGCACGCAACGCAATCTCAGCACGGACGTGAACGCCCTCACCGAAAAGGTGACCCCGGGTCGGATCGTCGAACGCCGCATCGGCCGGATGCGCTCGGCCGTGGGCCACGCGCGGGACCGCGTCATGGGCACCGCGTCGGAGCACGCGTCGACGGCGGGCGACAAGGTGGGCTCGGTCGCCTCGGTCGCCGGGGACAAGGTGAGCTCCGCCGCCGACGCCGTCAGCGAAGCGCCGCAGTCGATCCGCCGCGGCACGCAGGGCAACCCCCTGGCCGCCGGCCTGATCGCCTTCGGCGCCGGCTGGCTCGTGTCGTCGCTGCTGCCCGCGAGCGAGCCGGAGCGCCGGCTCGCCGGCCAGGCGACCGACCTCGCCAAGGAGCACGTGGCGCCGGTGGCCCAGCACGCGGCCGAAGAGCTGAAGGAGAACCTGCGCGAGCCCGCGCAGCAGGCGGCCGAGTCGGTGAAGTCCGAAGCCGCCGACGCGGCGTCCACGGTCAAGGACGAAGCGCGGTCCGCGACCGGCGACGTCACCGATCGTGCCCAGGAGGCCCGGGAAAACGTGCGCTCCCGGAGCTGAGCGCGCCGTCCGGGGCGCGGTCCGCCCGGCCGCGCCCCGGACAACCCCCGAAGCCCGGGAAAGGACTGCCGATGCCCGCGTACGATCCGCCCGGCGGCGATTCCCTGATGTTCGTCGGGACCGCGACCACGGTGCTGCGGCTGGGCCCGTTCACCTTGCTCACCGACCCCAACTTCCTGCACCGCGGCCAGTGGTCCTACTTCGGCCAGGGCCTGTTTTCCCGGCGCCGCACCGAACCCGCGCTGCAACCGGCGGACCTGCCGCCGCTGACCGCGGTGATCCTGTCCCACCTGCACGGCGACCACTTCGACCGGATCGCCGCACGCGAACTCCCCCGCGACACCCCGATCCTCACCACCGAGCACGCCGCCACCCGGCTCCTGCGGCGGGGTTTCCACGCCCCGCTCCCGCTGCCGACGTGGACGACGGAGACCTTCTCGGACGGCGACGCACGGCTGGCGGTGACGTCCGTCCCGGCGCGGCACGCCCCGGGCCCGCTCCGGCGGCTGCTCCCGCCGGTCATGGGCAGCGTCCTGGAGTACCGCGCGACGCCGGAGGCCGATCCGCTGCGGATCTACGTCAGCGGCGACACCGTGCTGCACGACGAACTCCGGACCATCCGGGACCACTTCCCCGGCCTCGACCTCGCGGTGGTGCACCTGGGCGGCACGCGGGCGTTCGGCGTGCTGGTCACCCTCGACCACCGCGGCGGGGTGGACCTGCTGAACCTGCTGGAGCCCCGCCGCGCGGTCCCGGTGCACTTCGACGACTACGGCCTGTTCCACTCACCGGTGTCGAACTTCCTGGAGGAGGTCCGGCGGCGCCGCCCGCCGACGCGGGTGCACCTGCTGCAGCGGGGCGAATTCCTTTCCCTGTGATTCCGGCGCGGTCCCGGTGCCGGCGCGCGGCACCGGGACCTGCGGAGAACCAGCGTGTCGAAACCGTTGTCCGTGTCCTGCGCGAACTCGACGGCTCCCGGCACGCCGGCGTCGCTGCCGCGAGAATGCGCCTGGAGGCGCGGTGGCCGGGCCCGCAAGGGTCCTACCGGCCGCTGTCGGGGCAGGCAGCGCACGCCGGCGCCGAAGGAAACCCGGGCGCCGTGACGGCATCACTCCCCTTTCCCCGGCTTCGTTCGGTCCGTTCGGTTCGCCGTCCGAAGCCGCGGAGGAGCTCTCTCCCGTCGCGGGCACTTCGCGGCGAGCAGGCGGACACCCGGTCGTCGCCGCGGCACGCCGAGGACGGCGACCGGCCGTGGCACGCCGGGACGGCGGCGAGCGGCGGGAACCGGCGGTGGGGGCGGCGCGAAGTTCGCGGCCACGATCGCGTCGAACTCTGCCCGGACCCACGCGGGGTCGGCCAGCACCAGCTCGGCGAACCCGTCGGCCGCACGGGTGATCCTGTCCGGCATCGTCGTTCACTCCCCGGATCGTCTCGCGATGTCACCAGGTCTTTGCTCTCCTTATTCGTATAGCACCGGACGGAGATCGCTTCAAGTCCTCAAAGGACCTAAAGGCCGCGCGCCAGTACCGCTTGCGTGACACGGTCGTCGATGGACGACATCGGCGCCTCGGTCCCCACCCACGGGTCGCCGTCGAAGTAGGTGCGGAAGATGTTCTCCGCCGTGCGGGTCGCCAGTGCCTGGGTCGTCAACGTCGGGTTGGCGCCGCCGACCGCGTTGGGCAGGGCCGAGTTGTCGGCGATGTACAGCCGGTCCACCCAGCGTGCCTCGGCCGTGCCGTCCAGCACCGAGTCGGCCGCGTCGAAGCCCATCCGCATGCTCGACTGCACGTGGAGCAGCAGCGGTGCCCAGTCGAGCCGGTGCACCCGCCGGGCGCCCGCGAGGCGCATCAGCTCGGCCGAGCGCGCCGCGAGGTACTCGCGGTTGCGGCGGGTGCGCGCGGTGCGGGCGCGGTGGCGGACCTCCACCCGCGGCACCGGGCCGTGCGGGTCCGGCGGGATCACCGGCGACCGCGTCACCCGGTTCTCGGGCTGGACGTCGTCGTCGGTGACCACCAGCGCCGTGAGCAGCTTGTTGACGTCGCCCAGCGCGGTCTTGAGGTCGTTCCCGATCAGCCGCCCGAGTGTGTCGGCACCTTGGGGGCCGACGTCCGCGCCGTTGTCGTAGTAGCCGGACATCCCCGCGTCGCTGTAGGCGAACGCGAAGGCCTGCAACGCCGGTGGCAGGCAGACGTTCTCCACGCCGCCGTAGCCGGGGAAGTCCATCCGGCAGTTGGAGCCGGCGCCCTTGGATTCGCCGGTGTAGGCGTCGAAAACGCCCACTACCCAGTCGAGGTGGTGCTCGGTCAGCCCGCGTCCCACCCAGTCGTTCGGGTTGGGCAGGCCGCTGTTGAGCCAGAGCCGCGGGTTTTCCACGCAGCCGCCGGCGAGCACGACCACGCGGGCCTCGACGGTGTGCAGCGCGCCGTCGGGCGTGCGGTAGACGACCCCGCGGGCCACCGTCCGCGAGCCGGACTGCTCGGTCAGCACCCGCACGACGTAAGCGTCGGCGATCAGCTCCGCGGCCCGGCCGCCCGGCGACCACGCGTCGGCGGTGAGCATCATCGGCACGTAGGAGTTGTCCGTCGAGCGCTTGGCCTTGAGGTTGCGCGGCGCGCGCCGGGGTTCGAGGCAGCCCTGGAAGCAGTGCCCGCAGAAGGTGCAGCCCTGCGCTTCGGGGTACAGCAGCCGTGCGGGATCGCCGGTGCGGCCCGCCGTGCCGTGCGGCTGCAGGATCGCGTTCTCCTGCGCCCGGTAGGACGGGCCCCGGAGGTCCTTCCACGTCTGGTGGACCAGGCCCATGCGCTCGGCGCCGCGGAAGAAGACGGCTTCCTTGGTGCCCATCGGCGCGGTGCGCACCGGCAGCGTCTCCTCGCACCACTCGTAGTACGGCCGGAGTTCGGCGTAGGTGAAGGGGAACACGTGCGCGGTGTCGTATTCGGTCCGGTCGGCGCCTTCGTAGCCGGCGAACACGCCGGGAGCCGGGCGCGGGTTGTTGCCGAAGTAGTGCAACGTCGTCCCGCCGACACCGGCGACCTGCCAGACGAACGAGTTCTGCGGGAAGTCCCGCAGCCACGGCGCTTCCTCGCGCCGCGACGGCCCGACCCGGAACCGCCCGGTGATCGGGTCGTTCGTGTCGTCCTCCAGCCGCGTCCACTCCTGTTCGGGGCGCAGGTGCCGGGCCCCGGCTTCGAGCACGAGCACGTCCAGCCCGCGCGCGGCGAGTTCCTTGGCCACGACCGGCCCGCCGCCGCCGGCCCCGACGACCACGATGTCGCGCATGAGAAGCGTCCTCCCTAGTCCGTCACCCGGTCGATTCCGCGGTAATAACCCCGGAATTCATTCCACCCCTCGCCGACGCCCTGGTAGGCGCTGATCCGCCAGCCCACCGGAATCGTGGCCAGCCGGTTCGCCGCCCGGTCGAACACCGCCGCTTCGGAATAGGAGACGAATGCGGCGAGCGTCGGGAGCGTGTCGAGGATGAATCGCACCGGCGTGCCGTCGGCCAGTCCCGGTTCCTCGAGCCGCCGGAAGACCGCCACCTTGCCCGCGAAGGACAGGTTGGCGAACGACGCCGCGAACGGGCCGAGCGCGGCCGCCGGGTCCACCTCGATCGCCACGAGGGTGAGGATGGCCG
>NZ_JBHVXZ010000233.1:0-6337 GCF_042881395.1 Amycolatopsis sp. NPDC058278
CGCGTGCACTGGTCCCCACCGATCAGGAACGTGGCCTCACGGTCCTCCCAGCACTCATAAATGTTCGGACAACCGGCCTCTTCACACACCGTGTGAAGACCTTCGCGGCGAACCAGACCCTTGAGCTCGGTGAACTCCGGCCCCATCCGCACCCGCGTCTTGATCCACGACGGCTTCTTCTCGATCGGCGTCTCACTGTTGCGAACCTCAAGACGCAACAGCTTCCGGCCTTCAGGTGCAGCACTCACGAGCTCAACCGTACGCCCGTCCGGGCTACGCGGGATCCGGGGTGACGCCGGTCAGCTTCGCGGTGACGTCCCACAACGCGGCCCCCAGCGACTCGCTGCGCGCGGCGGACAGGGGACGCCCCTTGACCGGGTTGCCCCGCGTGCCGCCGAGGCCGCCCGGCACGATGTAGTCGCCGCTCTCGACACCGTCCGCCGTGGCCGCGTACAGCTGCGGCAGCGCGCCCTGGCGGACGTTCTGCGCGAAGAGCACCTCGCCGATCCGGTGACCCCCGGCGATGACCGCGCGGACGACCGGGTTGGTGTACGAGCGCGCCATCCCGCTGCCGAGGCCGGTGGCGGTGTACCCGGGGTGGGCGGCGACGCTGAGGACGTCGTCGCCCGCCGCGCGCAGCCGCCGGTCGAGCTCCAGGGCGAACACCTGGTTGGCGAGCTTCGACTGCCCGTACGCCGTGGCCGGGTTGTAGCGGCGGTGCTCGGCGTTGGGGTCTTCGAGGTCGATGCGGGCGCCGACGGCGGCCAGGCTCGACAGCGCGACGACGCGGGCGTGCCGCCGGCCGCGCAGGGCGGGCAGCAGCAGCCAGGTCAGCGCCGCGTGCCCGAGGTGGTTGGTGCCGAACTGCAGCTCGAAGCCGTCGGCGGTGCGGCCGCGGGCGGTCGCCATCACGCCGGCGTTGTTGACCAGCACGTCCAGCGCGTCGCCGGTGCGTTCCCGCGCCGAGGTGGCGGCCGCGCGCACCGACGCGAGCTCGCTCAGGTCCAACGGGATGAGCTCGGGTTCGGCGCCCGCGGCGGCCGCTTTCACGATTTCGAGTGCCTTCGCGCCGCGCTCGGCGGAGCGGCAGGCGAGGAGCACGCGGGCCCCCTTGCCCGCGAGCACCTCGGCGGTGCGCAGCCCCAGGCCGGAGTTCGCCCCGGTGACCAGGACGGTCCGGCCGCTCTGATCGGCGATGTCGGCGTCGGTCCAGCGCTGTGTCATGGGTGAAACTTAAACCTGTTCACGCACTGGGCGCGAGCAGTCGGCGCAGGTGTCCGATCACCGGACGGCGGCGCACGGATTCTTCACGGTTCGCGCGCAGCAGCGCCTCGAACGCGTGGCCGACCTTGACGATCTCTTCGGCGGGTTCGCGCGGGTCGGCCAGGCCGGCCGTGACGGCGAGCATCCGCAGCTCGCCTTCGTGCATCCGGCGCAGCGACGCGTGCCGCTCGTAGGCGCCGTCGAGGACCGCGCGCAGGTCGGCGTGCTCGTCGACGGCGGCGCGCCAGGCGCGGGTGACGGCGTCGACGTGGTCGCCGAGGCCGTCGGCGTCGTCCGGGTCGATGACCTCGGCGCGCAGGCGCCCGCTCAGCGTCCGCGTCCACTGGTACTGCAGGGCGGCGAGGACGTTTTCCTCGGTGCCGAAGTGCTCTTCGGCACCGGGCACCTCCTCGAGCGGCAGCGGCTCGCCCGGGTTCCGGGCGGCCAGGCGGACGGTCGCTTCGAGGATTTCCTGACGTCGGTAGAAGTCTGTCCAGCTCATGGTGGCTCCCCTTCCGTGGCCCGGGTCATACCGCCGGTTTGCGGCATACTCCCGGTACGGACCTGACGCGCCGAACATACCATGAGTATGGAGAGCGGTTCCGGGCGTAAAGTTGTGAAGGTGGCGACAATGAGGTCCAGACGACTCGACTACTCCGAGTCGACGCGGTCCGCGCTGGTCGACAGCGCGGTCGAACTGTTCACCAAGCGCGGTTACGCGGGGACCTCGCTCGACGAGATCGCCAAGCGGGCCCGGGTGACCAAGGGTGCGCTGTACCACCACTTCAGCGGCAAGCAGGCGCTGTTCGAAGCCGCGTTCGACCAGGTCGAAAGCCTCGTCTACGACCGCCTCGACAAGATCATGACCGGCGAGGGCACGCCGTGGGAACGGGCGCTCGGCGGGCTCAACGCGTTCATCCGCGCCTGCCTCGACCCCGCCTACCAGCGGATCGCCATCCACGAGGCGCCGGTCGTGATGGGCTGGGAACGCTGGCGCGAGGCCGAGGAGCGGTGCAGCTTCGGGCTGGTCCGCTCGGGCCTGCAGTCGCTGATCGACGCGGGCGAGGTCGAGCCGGTGCCGGTCGAGGTCACCGCGCGGCTGCTGTTCGGCGCGCTGTCGAGCGCGGCGACCGAGATCGCCAGTTCGCCCGACCCGAAGAAGGTCGGCGCCGAGATCGAGGACGTGATCGTCCGCATGCTGGTCCGGCTGAGGCGCACGGAGCCCGACCTCTCTATAGGCTGACGTCGTGGACTTGAGGATCTTCACCGAGCCCCAGCAAGGGGCCAGCTACGACGACCTGCTGCGCGTCGCGAAGGCGACCGAAGCCGCCGGGTACGACGCCTTCTTCCGCAGCGACCACTACCTGAAGATGGGCTCGGCCGACGGCCTGCCCGGCCCGACCGACGCGTGGATCACCCTCGCCGGCCTGGCCAGGGAGACCAGCCGGATCCGGCTGGGCACGCTCGTCACCGCGGCGACGTTCCGCCACCCGGGACCGCTGGCCATCTCCGTGGCGCAGGTCGACCAGATGTCCGGCGGCCGCGTGGAGTTCGGCTTCGGCGCGGGCTGGTACGACGCCGAGCACGAGGCGTACGGCCTGACGCTGCCGCCGCTGAAGGAGCGCTTCGACCGCTACGCCGAGCAGCTCGAGATCATCACCGGGCTGTGGAAGACGCCGGCGGGCTCGACGTACTCGTTCGCGGGTGAGCACTACACGCTGTCCGAGTCGCCGGCGCTGCCGAAGCCGGCGCAGTCCCCGGCCCCGCCGGTGATCATCGGCGGCGGCGGCAAGAAGCGCACCCCGGCCCTGGCGGCCCGGTTCGCCGACGAGTTCAACCTGCCGTTCACCGACGCGGAGACGGCGCTGGCCCAGTTCGCCCGCGTCGAAGCCGCGGCGGCGGAAATCGGCCGGGACCCGAAGGAGATCCTGCGCTCGGTGGCGTTGGTGATCGGGGTCGGGCGGTCCGACGCGGAGGTCGCTCAGCGGGCTTCGGTGATCGGGCGGGAAGTGGCCGATCTGCGAGCCGACGGGCTGGCCGGGTCGCCCGCGGAGGTCGTCGACCGGATCGGGCAGTGGCGGGAGAAGACCGGGGTCACGCGGGTCTACCTGCAGCTGCTGGACCTGTCGGACCTGGACCAGATCGAGCTGATCGCCGCCGAGGTCGCGCCGCAGCTGGACTGACCGAGCAGCTCCCGTTTTCCACGCTAGCGGAACGGTCCGACAGTTCCGGAGCTTGAACCCGTGAAGGCCACCTGTTTGTCCACAGGTGGCCTTCACGGTTTTCAGTTCTGGAGGGCGAAGGTGACGCCTGCGGCCTTCGGGGCTTCCGGGCGCGGCAGCCAGCGGTCCGCACTGACCGGGAGCTCGCCTTCGAGGGCCGCCAGCACCGCGTCGCGGGCCAGGGGGAGGACCGCCTCCACCGTCACGTCGCGCTGGAGCTCGTACGACAGCGACGTCACGCCCGCGTCGCGGATGCCGCACGGGACGATCGAATCGAACGCTGCCAGGTCCGCGTTGCAGTTCAGCTCGAAGCCGTGCATCGTCACGCCTCGCTGGACGCGGATGCCGATCGCCGCGATCTTGCGCTCTATCCCTCGCTCGTCGGCCGGGATCCACACGCCGCTGCGGCCCTCGACGCGGCCGCTCGCCACTCCGAGCTGGTCGCACACGTGGATCAGCGCCTCCTCGAGGCGCCGCACGTAGTGGACCACGTCGATCGGGTCGGCGAGCTTGACGATCGGGTAGCCGACCAGCTGGCCCGGACCGTGCCAGGTGATCTTGCCGCCGCGGTCGACGTCGATCACCGGGGTGCCGTCCGTGGGGCGGTCGGCCGGCTCGGTGCGCTTGCCCGCCGTGTACACCGACGGGTGCTGCAGCAGGAACATCGTGTCCGGCGCGGTGCCGTCGGCGCGCTCGGTGAGCCGGCTGCGCTGGAGCTCCCAGGCTTCGGTGTAGTCGATCGTCCCCAGCTCGCGGACGTCGACGGGCTCGGTGCTGGCGCGGCAGGAAGTGCGGGAAGAACTCACCCGTCGAGGCTACGCCCGTCACCCGGGGGAAGCAGCCGCAAGGCGCACGCTGAGAGCAGCCCGACACCGGTCACCGCCAGCACTGCGCCGATCGTGTCCGTCACCCAGTGCACGCCGAGCACGACGCGGCAGGCGGCCGACAGCACCACCGCCACCGCGACGGCCGCCGCCACGCGCCGGACCAGCCGCGGCCACACCCACGCGCACAGCAGGAGCAGGACGAACCCGGTGCTCGCCACCGACACCACGTGCCCGCTCGGATAACTCAGGTCCGGGTAGTCGCGCGGGCGTTCCCGCAGGAAGACCGGCTTGAACACCAAGCTGGTCAGCCGGCACAACAACAGCACGACCGCCAGCCGGACGCACAGGCCGAAGTGTTCACGCCGCCGCAGCGCCAGCGCCAGCAGCGCGACGCCGAGGACGTAGGGGAGCACCGGGCCGAGGACGTCGCTGCCGGCCTGCGCGACCCGCCCGAGCGGCTCCGCGTACACGCCGTGAAGCGCGTTCGACACCGCGACGTCGAGGGCCAGCGGTTGCCGCGCCACGCTCAGCCCGAGCAGGACGAACGCGGCCGAGAACACCACGCCCACGACCAGCCAACGCTGCAGCCGGACACTCATGCCGCGGCGAGCGCGCTGTCCAGGGTCCGGTGCCGGAACTCGTAGCCGGACCGCTCCAGCACCGCGGGGACCGCTCGCTGCCCGAACAGCGCCATCTCCTCGCCGGCCTGGCCGAGCACGGCCTTGAGCGCGAACCCGGGCACCCACCACGGTGCCGGCCGGTGCAACACGCGGCCGACCGCGCGGGTGAACTCGGCGTTGGTCACCGGGGCCGGGCCGGTCAGGTTCACCGGCCCCGACACGTCGTCGTGCGTCAGGACGTGGACGATCGCGCCGACCTCGTCCTCGAGGGAAATCCACGGCATGTACTGGCTCCCGTCGCCGAGGCGCCCGCCCAGGCACAGGGCGAAAAGGGGGCGCAGCGTGCCGTACAACCCGCCCTTCGCGGACAGGACCAGCCCGGTCCGGATCCGCGCGACCCGCGCGTCCCCGGCGGCCGCCGTCGCGGCTTCCCACGCTTCGCACAGCTCGGCCAGGAACCCCCGGCCACGCGGCGCGGATTCGTCCACAGTGGACGCGTGCGTGTGGCCGTAGTACCCGACGGCGGAGGCGTTGACAAGCACCCCGACGCCGTGTTCGGCCACGGCTTCGGCGAGCACCTCGGTCGGCTCGACCCGGCTGTCGGTGAGCTGCTGCTTGCGCATCGCACTCCACCGGCCGGGGAACAACCGCTGGCCGCCCAGGTTCACCACGGCGTCGACGCCCTCGAAGGCGCCGCTCGCGACGGTGCCCGACGGCGGGTCCCAGCGGAATTCGCCGCCTTCGCGGGCTTCGCGCCGCACCAGGCGGCGGACTTCGTGGCCTTCGCGCCGCAGGCGTTCGCCCAGCGCCGACCCGATCAAGCCGCTCGCTCCGGCGATCAGTACTCGCATGGTTCGATCGTGGCCCATCAGGGTCGCAGGCGCACGCCCAGGTCCCGCGCGAACGCGGGAAGGTCGGAGAGGATCGCCAGGCCCAGCCCGGGAAGCGGGACCTCGGGGAAGTCCGTGCCGGTGTAGAACATCGCGACGGTGCCGCCGTCCGCGGACAGGCCGAAGCCGCGGTTGCGGGGCAGGCTCCCGCCCTTGTACAGCGCGTCGCCGCCGAGCTTCCGGCGTGCGAGCGCGACAGCGGGAGTGTCCGCGGTGGCGAGGTGGGCGGTGGAAGGCGAACAGCTGCGCCGCGGTGCCCTGGGCGGTCTTCTGCGTCCAAGCCCACTCCGCTTCGGCGGAGATCGGCTCGCCCCGGACGCGGCCGAGGACTTCCCGCCGGAACGCCGGATCGGCGGTGAAGCGCGCGGTCAGGTCCGGGTCGCCGGGGAAGAACGAGCGGAGTGCCGTCGCCGTCGAAGGGTGGAACGCGTCCCGGTCGCCGGCCCGGACCGGCTCGTCCGGGTCGAGCCCGCACGAGCCAGGTCCGGAACGCCGCGAAGGGCTCCCCACCGGCT
>NZ_JBHVXZ010000234.1:0-6122 GCF_042881395.1 Amycolatopsis sp. NPDC058278
CAACCCCCGGCCGTTCGTGTGGCGCAAGACTGCTGAGGAGATCATCGACTCGCTCGCACGATATTGCCAACGAATTTCAGGCGCAGGACACTAGCTCATCGTGATCGCGTCCAGTTTTTCCTTCAGGTACTGCGACGCGATCACCTCGGGGTAGGTGCGGGTGCCCAGCGGCGGCGCCAACGACGTGATCCGCGCGTCGTGATCGGTCTCGTAGAAGAAGATCAACGACACGAGGTCTTCGTCGGGTGCCGTCGCGGCCGGGGGGAGGACGCGGTGGCGCGTCGAGCGCCAGCGGTCGCCCGTCCAGCGGGCCATCAGGTCGCCGATGTTGACCGTGAACGCTTCCGGGTGGAACGGCGCGTCCGCCCACTCGCCGTCGGCCGTGCAAACCTGCAGGCCGCCGACGCCGGCCTGGCGGTCGAGCACCGTGACCGTGCCGAAGTCGGTGTGCGGGCCGATCCGGAACTGGTCCGGCGCCGGCGGGCCGACGTGGGTCATCGGCGGGTACCAGTTGATGTTGAGCGTGTACGTGGGGTGCCCGGTGTGCCGGGTGAAGTGGCTCTGGGCGAGCCCGAGCGCCGCGGCGAAGATCTCCAGCAGGTGGTCCGCCAGCGCCCGCATCCGGCGCATGTACTCCGTGGCCGCCTCGCCCAGGCCGGGCACCTCGTGCGGCCAGACGTTGGGCTGGAACCAGAACCCGTCGACCTCGGCCACGCCGGTCCGGGTGTCCGCGCCCGCCGAGTAGGACTCCTTGAGGTCCGGCGGGGTCTCGGTGCCCTCGGCGTAGCCGTTGGCCTCGACCCCCGGCGGCAGCCAGCCGCGGCCGCCGACCGTGACGGCGTAGCGCTGCTTGACGTCTTCGGGCAGCGCGAAGAACTCCCGCGCCAGCTCGCGCGTCCGGTGGCGCAGCTCGTCCGGGACGCCGTGCCCGGTGACCAGCAGGAAGCCGGACTCCCGCAGTGCCTGGTCGATCCGGCCCGCCACTTCGGCCCGGCCCTCGGACGTGCCCGCGAACCACGGCGAAAGGTCCACGAGCGGAACGGATGACGGCATACCGGCTCCTGTAAGGCGCTGTTGTCGAGCAGGTGCGGTCGAGCTGGGCCGATCGGTACTGTCCTATTCGGACTTCTCGACCCCGATGTCCTCGAACCACAGGTCCGGGCGCGCGGCGATGAACTCCGTCATCAGCGCGGTGCAGCCGGGATCGTCGAGCAGGGTGATCTCCACACCGAGCCCGGCGAGCCAGTCGTGACCGCCGTGGAACGTCTCGGCCTCACCGATGACGACGCGCCCGATACCGAACTGACGGACGAGCCCGGAGCAGTACCAGCACGGCGAGAGCGTGGTGACCATGATCGTGTCCCGGTAGTGCGGGCGGCGGCCGGCGTTGCGGAACGCCGCGGTTTCCGCGTGCATCGACGGGTCGCCGTCCTGCACGCGCCGGTTGTGCCCGCGGCCCAGCAGCGTGCCCGCGGAGTCGAACAGCGCGGCCCCGATCGGCACACCTCCCTCGGCCTTGCCCAGCTCGGCTTCTTCGCGGGCGACGGCGAGCAGGGTGTGCGGATCGATCGGCATGCGTCACTCTTTCCGGCCGCGGTGGTGCCTGGCAAGTGTTTGCCGCCTTCCGGTGAATCGCGGACAGGAGCTGTCCGCGATGTCTGGCACACTGCGTGCCATGTACGGCACTTCGGAACGGCTGCTCAGGCTGCTCTCGCTGCTGCAGGCGCGCCGGGACTGGCCGGGTGCCGACCTCGCGGCCCGCCTCGAGGTCGACGTCCGCACGATCCGCCGTGACATCGAGCGGCTGCGCTCCCTCGGCTATCCGGTGCACGCGACGCCGGGGGTGGCGGGCGGCTACCGGCTGGGCGCGGGCGCGGCGCTGCCGCCGCTGCTGCTGGACGACGACGAGGCCGTCGCGGTCGCGGTCGGCCTGCGCACGGCGGCGAGCGGCACGGTCAGCGGCATCGAGGAGACGTCGGTGCGGGCGCTGGCGAAGCTGGAGCAGGTGCTGCCGGCCCGGCTGCGGCCGCGAGTGGGCGCGCTGCAGGCGGCGACGGTGTCACTGCCCGGAGCCGGTCCGACGGTGGACGCCTCGGTGCTCACGGCGATCGCGACGGCCTGCCGCGACCAGGAACGGCTGCGGTTCGGCTACGGCGACCGGTCGGGTGCCTCGACGCAGCGGTCGGTCGAGCCGCTGCGGCTGGTCCACACGGGGCGGCGCTGGTACCTGGTCGCCTTCGACCTCGACCGCGCGGACTGGCGCACCTTCCGGGTGGACCGGATCGCCGAGGTGCCGGCGGGGGGCTTCCGGTTCACCCCGCGCGAGCCCCCGGCCGCGGACCTCGCGGAGTACGTCTCCCGCCAGATCTCGACGGCGCCCTACCCGCACCAGCTGGTCCTGCGGGTGGCGGCCCCGGCGTCGGCGCTGGCCCGGCGCATCTCGCCGACGTCGGGGGTGGTGGAAGAGATCGACGAGGGCAGCTGCCGGGTGCGGACCGGGGCGAAGGACCTGGACGCGGTGCCGTACCACCTGGCCCAGCTGGGGTACGACTTCGTGGTCGAGGAGGCACCGCCGGGACTGGTGGAGCGGCTGCGGGAGGTGGCGGAGCGGTTCGCCAGGGCGGTCGGTTAGCTCGGTTCGAGCCGGACGCAAGCGCTTTCGCCCTCGCTCAAGAAGCCGGCCAGTCCGCTTCCCTCGGCCGCGACCTCGTCACGTTCCGGCCCCGTCAACCGCCGCAGCGGCCGGACCACGACCGTGTCGTTCTCCGTCGTCCACGTTGCCGAAACGCGGCCGTCGACCAGGACCACCCGCTCGCCCGCGACCGAGAGCCCGCGGTGGGTGTCGTCGATGATGCGGGTGCGGTCGTCGTAGCCGAGGATCGCGTTGTCGAACGCCGGGAGGAACCGGACCGGTGCGGGGGTGCCCGGGTCGGGGCGGGGTGCTCCGGGCAGGTCGAGCAGCTCGCGTCCCCGCTCGTCGCGGAAGGCCACGAGCTCCTCGCGCACCGCCTTCACCGCGGCCGGCAGGCCGGCCAGGCCCGACCACGCGCGCAGGTCCGCCGTCGCCGCCGGGCCGAACGCCGCGAGGTAGCGCCGGACCAGCGTCCGCCCGACGCCGTCGTCCGGGTCGAGCGGGTCGGCGTCCCGGCCGAGCCACGCGGCCAGCGGCAGGTTCCGCACGCCCGCCTTGGTGCGCCACAGCCCGCGCGGCGGCAGCTGCGCCGACGGGATCAGCGCGGCGATCAGCAGCTCGCCGAGCGGGCGGGGGCCCGGCGCGGGCCACCGGTCGGCGACCGCCCGCGCGAGTTCGCCCATCGAGCGGGGCTCGCCGTCGGCCAGCACCGCCCGGCCCGCCGCGGCGAGCTCGGCGAGGTCCACGTCCGCGAGCTCGCGGCGGTAGGTGCCGACGACCCGCTGCCGCAACATCGTGTCGAACCGGCTCCGCCACGCCAGGACGTCGTCGGCGGTCAGCAGGTGCACGGTGCGGCGCATGAGGTGGGTCCGCACGACGCGCCGCCCGGTCAGCAGGGCGTCCAGTGCGGCCGGGTCGAACGCGCGCAGCCGCGACCACAGCCCGGTGAACGGGGCCTGCGGCTCCTGCGCCTGCAGGCCGCCGAGGTGGGCGACGGCGTCGAGCACGGGCAGGCCGGCCCGCTCGAGCAGCAGCTGCCGGGCGAGGGTGGCGCGGTTGAGGGCCCGCGCGGCGAGGAGGGTGTGCACGAGGCCAGCGTGCCGGAGATAGCGGACAGGTTGTGTCCGCTACTGGGGCGCCATGCCGACGCCGAGCATCCGCAGCACGAGCCCGCCGTACTCCTTGCCCAGCGCCGCGGGTGTCTGGCGGGCGCGCTCGCTGTACCAGCGGGCGACGTCGACGCCGAGCGAAAGCACGGCCCGGGCGGCGACGTGCGGGTCGGTCACCGTGAACACGCCGCTGTCGACGCCCTCGGCGATGACCTCGCGCACGATCCGCTCGATCCGCCGCCGCAGCGCGGCGACCACCTCGAACTCCTGCTCGGGCAGCGCCTGCAGCTCGTACTGGACCACCCGCGCGACGGTGTGGCGCCGCGCGTGCCACGCGACGAAGTCCTCGACGATCAGCCGGATCCGCTCGACGGGATCGGACTCCTTGGCGACGACGTTCTCGACCAGCGCGAGCGTCTGTTCGTGGCCGTACCGGCTGATCGCGAACAGCAGCGCGGCCTTGGAGGGAAAGTGCACGTAGAGCGCGGCGGGCGACATCCCCGCGGCGCCGGCGATGTCCCGCGTGGTGGTGGCGTGGTAGCCGCGCTGGGCGAAGGCTTCCACCCCGGCCAGCATCAGCCGCCGGGCGGTCTCCGGCTGCACGTCCGGCCAGAGTTCGGCCGACAGCGACATCGTCATCCGGTGGTCCTCCCGCTCGCGCCCGGACGGCGGCCACGACGGCCGGACCGGTCGTGCCCATTGTAAGCGGGCGCTTTGCCGGGAAGGCCGGGGAGACGTCCCCGGCCCGGCCGGCGCGACCGTCACTCACGGGCAGGTGACGACCTGGCCGGCCCAGGAGAGCCCGCCGCCGAAGGCGAAGAGCAGCACCGGCTCGCCGGACGGCAGCTCGCCGCGGGCGACCATTTTGGACAGTGCGAGCGGCACGGACGCCGCCGACGTGTTGCCCGAATCGACCACATCCCGGCCGATCACGACGTCGTCGCGCAGGTCGAGGCGGTCGGTCAGCGCCTCGATGATCCGCAGGTTGGCCTGGTGGGTGACGACTCCGGCGAGGTCCGTGGTGGCGATGCCCGCGCGGCGGCAGGCCTCCGCGGCGACCGCGGGCAGTTCCCGGGCGGCCCAGCGGAACACCGACTGGCCGTCCTGGGCGAACGCGGGCTGCCACGCGTCCACGAGCCGGACCAGGTGCCGGCGTGCCGGGTCGGATCCCCAGACGACCGGGCCGACCGCCGGCGCGCCGGCGGTGCTGAGGACGGCCGCACCCGCGCCGTCGCCGAGGAGGACGCAGGTGCCGCGATCGGTCCAGTCGGTGACGTCCGACATCTTCTCGGCGCCGATGACCAGCGCGTGCCGGGCGGCTCCGGCCCGGATGGCGTGGTCCGCGGTGGCCAGTGCGGTGCAGAACCCCGCGCAGCCGTTGTTGAGGTCGAAACAGACCGGGGCGGGGATGCCAAGGCGGCCCGCCACCTGGGCGGCGATCGAGGGACAGCGGTCGATCGCACTGCAGGTGGCGACGGTGACCATGCCGATTTCACCGGGTTCCAGGCCGGCCGTGGCCAGTGCCTTCGCCGCGGCTTCGGTGGCCAGGTCGGCCACCGAGCCGTCGGCGATGTGCCGGGTGGCGATGCCGGTGCGGCGGCGGATCCACTCGTCGGAGGTGTCGACCATGCCTTCCAGGTCGGCGTTGGTCAGCACGCGGGCGGGCTGGTGGTGGCCGAGCGCGGTCAAGCGGGAGCCGGGCATGGGCCCTCCTCAGGGACTGGGCGAAAATAGCGACCGATCGTTCGTAACCTATACTGTGTCCATGAGTCCCCGGAAGTCCCTGGCCGAGTCCCGGCTCACCCGGCAGCGCATCCTCGACACCGGACTGGTGATCGCGTCGGCGGAGGGACTGGAAGGGCTGACCATCGGGCGGCTCGCCACCGAGCTGGGGATGAGCAAGGCGGGCGTGATCGGGCACTTCGGCACCAAGGAGAGCCTCCAGCTGGCCGTCGTCGACGCCGCGACCGGGCTGTTCGTCCGCGAAGTGCCCGAGCGTGCGCGTGGGGTGGCGCGCGGCCTGCCGTACCTGCGCGCGGCCTGCGAGGCGTGGATTTCCTACCTGGAACGCGAACTGCTGCCCGGCGGCTGCTTCTTCACCGCGGCCGCGGCCGAGTTCGACGGCCGGGACGGACCGGTGCGCGATGCCATCGCGCGCGCCGACCAGCTCTGGCAGCGCGAACTGCGGCTCAACATCTGGCGGGCGGTGAGCCTGGCGGAACTGCCGCCGGACACCGACATCGACCAGCTGCTCTACGAGATCGTCGCGATCATGTTGGCACTCAACCACTTCTTGCAGCTGCACGGCGACCGCCAGGCGCCGGCTCGCGCGCGCCGGGCGCTGGAACGGCTGTGGTAGAGCAGCTGGCAGCGGGCGGGCT
>NZ_JBHVXZ010000235.1:0-5946 GCF_042881395.1 Amycolatopsis sp. NPDC058278
CAGCAGCACGATCTTGCGCGGGGCGAGGCAGAACACGCTGCCGGTCCAGCAGAAGGGGCGGCCGTGGGCGTAGGAGGAGGCGTTGGCGACGACGTCGTCGCGGCGGGTGCCCACGACCGGGACGCGCAGCGCCTCGAACCGGGCGAGCCGGTCGATGATGGTGCGCGTGGTGTGGACGACCAGCTTGGGGGTGCCCGTGGTGCCGGAGGTGTGGTTGATCACCAGCGGGTCGTCGTCGGGCCGGTGCCGGGGCGCGGGGGCCCGGGTGCCCCGCACGTCGTCGAGCGCGAGTTCCCCCGCGCCGGGGGTGGCCAGGGACAGCACGCGGCGGGCGTGGTGCGCCGGGACGGGCCGGTCGGTGACGAGGACCGCCGGCTTCAGGCGCTCGAGCAGCGTTTCCAGGACGTCGCCGGGCAGCTCGCCCGACAGCAGGGCGGGTACGGCGCCGAGCCGGATCGCCGCGCAGGCGAGCAGGTCGTAGTCGTAGTGGTTGCGTTTGACCATCGCGACCCGCTCGCCCGGGCGGGTTCCGGCGGCGTGCAGCCAGCCCGCGGCCTCTTCCACGAGGCCGGCCAGCTGGGGCACGGTGAATTCGGTGCCCCGGCCGGGCGCGATGTCGAAGGGCCGGTCGAGCACGACGGTGGTGTGCGTGCCGCGCGCGGCGACCTCGTCGAACAGGGTGCCCATGTCGTGGGGTCTCATACGGGTTCCCTCCTGGCGGGGTGGGTGGAGAGCAGCCGGGCGGCGGCGCGCTGTCCGGAGCGCACGGCCGCCTCGCTGCATGGCACGAGCCCGGTCCAGTCGCCGGCGTACTCGACGGGGGTGACGGGCCGGGTGGAGAAGGCGGCGCGCAGGGCCAAGGCACGCGGGGTGGCTTCGGGCAGGGCGTCGCGGAAGCGGGTGACCAGGACGCCGGTGGCCGTGCGCAGCGCGGGGAGGAACCGCAGGGCCGCGCCGGAGAGGACGGCGGTCACCTCGGCGTCGGTGGCGTCGAGCAGGCCGGGAGCGACGGCGGGATTCGCCATCACCGTGACCAGGCCCCGTCCGGCGGGTGCCCGCCCCGGGTGCTTGACGTGGTCGAGGATGAGCGTGGACACCACCCGGTCCTCCGCGTCGGGGACGACGATCGCGTAAGAACGCGATGCCGGACGGGTCGGCAGCATGAAGTGCGCCTTGACCACCGGGGTGAACGTGGTGGCGGCGAGGAACTCCGCGTCCTGGGCGGGGGCGTCGAGGTGCAGGACGCGGGCCACCGGTGCGGGCACGGCGAGCACGACCTGCCGCGCGCGGATCCGGTCGTCGCCGCAGAGCACCACGACCGATCCGGACTCCGGCACCACGCCGTCGACCCGGACGCCGGTGGTGACGTCCAGGGACGCGGCCAAGGCGCGCGCGAAGGTGTCCATGCCGTCGCGGTAGGTGCGCCAGGTGTTCGCCGGTCCGGCGGCGGCCAGCAGCGCGAGCAGCGGCGCCGCGGCCGAACGCTCGGGCCGCCAGCCGAAGAACCCGGACACGACCGGCTGGCACAGGTAATCCAGCACGTCGGGGTGGAAGGCCCCGGCGAACTCGGCGACCGTGCCGAGGACGGCGCGTTCCGGGTGGTCGAAGTGCGGGCGCACCCGCAGCACCCGCAGCAGGTCCAGCCGGGCGCGCGGACTCAGGCCGGCGCCGGTGAGCAGACCGCGGGGGTGAGCGAGCCCCGGCCGCGCGCGGCCGCCGCGCCACACGGCGAGGTGGCGCCCGATGCGGGGCACCGCGGCCCGATCCACACCCAGCTGCCCGAGCAGCTCCCACGTGGCCGGGTAGCCCCGTTCGGGCACCTGCTCGGCGCCGGTGTCGACGAGAAACCCGCCGGTGCGCAGGGTCCGCATCCGGCCGCCCACGGCGTCGGCGGCCTCCAGCACGCGCACCGAGCGGCCGGCGAGGCGCAGCGCGTGCGCGGCGGCCAGCCCGGCGACGCCGGCCCCGATGACGACGACGTCCTCTTCGGCGCTCACAGCAGGTTCACCACGACCAGCGCCACCACGGTGACGCGGTGGATGCGGATGCCCAGGAGGCGGGCGCGCAGGATGTCGCCCTGGCCGAAGGCGATGCGCAGCTGGAGGGCCCGCAGCAGGAGCGTCGGCAGCAGCGCCACCGGGAACCACCACACGGTGCCCAGCCACGGCCCGCAGACGATCAGCGCGGCCTCCACGGCCGTGACGGCGAAGATGAAGCGCATGTTCCCGCGCGGCGAGGTGAGCGCGGCGACGGTGGGCCGGCCCACCCGGCGGTCGCCCTTGATGTCGTTGGTGTTGGAGTAGACGCCGAACAGCAGCGGTCCCAGGCCGAACAGCAGCGCCTGCACGACGACGTCGCCGTCGAGCGAGCCCACGGCCAGTCCGTAGGGCGCCAGCACGAGCGCCCAGCCCAGGGCGGCGATGAAGAACTCCTGGAAGCCGTGGTAGCTGAGCTTGACACCCCAGGAGTACTGCACGGAAAAGAAGTAGGTGACGCCGATCAGCACGACCGTCCACAAAGGAGTGTGCGGTGCGGTGATCATCGCCGCGATCCACAGCAGCGCCCCGATGATCCCGGTGACCCACGCGAACCGCAGCACCTGGTCCTCGGTCAGCGTCCCGGCGACGAGCGGCTTGCGGTAGCGGCGGCGCTTGCGGTCGTCGGGGGCGTAGTTGGCGACGTCGCTGCCGTCGCGGAAGCCGGTGAGGTCGTCCAGGGCCACCATCGCGGCGATGACGAACACCTCGCCGAGCAGGAACAGCCCGCCGGTGGCGAGCACACCGCCGTCGAAGCGCAGCGCGGCGGGCAGCAGCGTCCCGACGACCAGGACACCGAGGTAGTAGTCGACGATGTCGAGCTTGGCCAGCCGGACGTAGGCGCGGGTGGTGGTGGAGGTGATCGAGGTGGTCACCGGTGCCCCTCCAGGGCGATCAGGGCGGCAAAGGACCGGTCGCCGCCGTAGAACACGTCGCGCCGCTCGACCAGCCGGGCCCCCGGCAGCAGCTCGAGGTAGGCGTCCAGGTCGCGCAGCCGCGAGTACTCGCCCACCGGGATGTCGGCGTGCTCGTACTCCACCAGCACCAGGTGCCGGGCGGAGGCGGCGATGCGGCGGCACGCTTCGGCCAGGTCGTCCTCGCCGAGCACGTGCATGAGGACCCACACGCACACGGCGACGTCGAACGGCTCTGCGGGTACCGGCAGCTGCTGGACGGCGGCGCGGGCGAACCGCACGTGCGGCAGGCCGGCGCACTCGGCGCGGGCGAGGTCGAGCATCCGGGGCGTCAGGTCCACGGCCAGCACGGCACGGGCCTGCGCGGCGATGGTGGGAGTGAGCCTGCCCATGCCGCAGCCGATCTCCAGTGCGGTGCGGGGCGCGATCGCCCGGAGGCACTCGGTGACGATCGCGCGGGTGCGTTCGGTGGTGGTCCCGGCGAGGCCGGCGGGCTGGGATGCGCGCATGACGCGCGTCAGGCCGGGGCGCGCGGCCCGGCGGTGCCACTCCAGGGCGACGGCGTCGGCGGTGGGAGCGGGGGTGGTGTGCGGCATGGGGGTCTCCGTTTCAACTGCGGGCGAACCGGCACACTTCGTCGGCGATGTGCTCGACTTGCGGGTCGGTCAGGTGGGGGTGGATCGGGATGGCGAGCTGCCGCGAGCAGGCGCGTTCGGCCGCCGGCCAGTCGCGGCCGGTGGTGCGGAACGCCGCTTGGCGCGGCAAGGGGGAGCGGTAGTACACGTGCGAGCCGATGCCACGGGCGGCGAGGTGGTCGTGCAGCGCGTCGCGGTGCTCGGCGAGCAGGGAGTACACGTAGAAGCAGCGTCCGTCGCGGCCGGGCGGCGGTGGCGCGACGCCCGGCAGGCCGGTGAACCGCTCGGTGTAGTACTCGCCGATGCGGGCCCGGCGTTCCAGGCGCGCGGGCAGCCCCGGCAGGCGGCGCAGCTGGAACGCCGCCATGACCTCGTCGAAGCGGCTGTTCACGCCGATCCGGTGGTGCAGGAACCGGGTGCGGCCGTCCTGGCCGTGGTTGCGCAGCATGCGCACGGCACGTCCGATTTCCGGGTCGCCGGTCACGACCATGCCGCCCTCGCCGGGCATCCCGAACGTCTTGACCTGGACGAACGAGTAGACACCCGCGTCGCCCCAGGTGCCCGCGGCCCGGCCGCCGAGCACGCCGCCCTGGGCGACGGCGGAGTCTTCCAGCAGCCGCGCACCGGCGCCGTCGGCGATGACGCGCAGGGTCGGCATGTCGGCCATCACCGAGAACACGTGCGCGGGCATGACGACCTTGGTGCGCCCGGTGACCGCCTTCTCGACCTCGACCGGGTCGACGACCATCGTCGCCGGGTCGATGTCGGCGAACACCGGCGTGGCGCCGAGCAGCGCGGGGGCGGCCCCGAGCGGCGCACAACCGTAGGCGGGGACCACGACCTCGTCACCGGGTCCCACGCCCATGGCGCGCAGTACGAGCGTCAACGCCGAAGTACCGCTGGAGCAGGCGACCGCGTCGGCCGCTCCGACGGCGTCGCGGATGACGGTCTCGAAGTGCCCGGTGCGGCGCCCGAGGATGAACCGCTGCTCGGGGTCGAGCGCCACTTCCCGGACCACGTCCAGCAGCACCTGGCGGTCGTCTTCGAAGAGATCCGGCGGGAAGAACGGGATCTTCACACCGCCTCCGCGGAGCGGAAGAAGTCGCGGATCTCGTCGCAGACCCGGGCGACGTCGTCCTCCCGCAGGTCCGGGTAGAGCGGCAGCGCGAGCGCGTGCCGGCAGGCGGCCTCGGCGTGGGGGAAGTCCCCGGGCCGGTGGCCCAGGCCGGCGAAGCAGGGCTGCAGGGGCAACGGGATCGGGTAGTACGTCTCGGTCCCCACGCCGCGCGCGGCCAGGTGCGCGGCCAGCTCGTCCCGCCGCTCGACCTCGATCGCGTACACGTAGAACACCCCGCGCACGTCGGCCCGGCGCGGCAGCACCGAGGGCAGCTTCCGCACCCCCGGCACGTCGGCGAGCAGTTCGGTGTAACGCTGGGCGAGGGCGGCGCGGCGCTCGATGTCCGCGTCCAGGCGGCCGAGCTTGGCCAGCAGCACCGCGGCCTGCAGGTCGTCCATCTTGCTGTTGACCCCGACCGCGCCGGTGGTGGTGTTGATGGCGGGGAAGTGGCCGGCGGTGGGACCGAACCGGCCGTGGTGGCGCAGGGCGGCGACGGTTTCGGCGACGACCGGGTCGTCGGTGAGGACCGCGCCCGCGTCGCCGAGCGCGCCCAAGGTCTTGGTCGGGAAGAACGACAGCACCCCGCCCGCGCCGAGCAGCCCCGCGTGCGTGCCGCCGTAGCGCATCCCGATCGCCTCGGCGCTGTCCTCCACCACGGTCAACCCCAGCCGCCGGGCCACCTCACCGACTCCCGTCATGTCCGCGGGCTGGCAGAACAGGTGCACCGGAATCACGAACCGGGTGCGCTCGGTGGTCACGGCCGCAAGTGAGGCGGGGGACAGGCCGTAGCCGTCGGGCTCGATGTCGGCGAACACCGGACGGCCGCCCGCGAGCACCACGGCGGAGGCCGAGGCGATGAACGAGAAAGCGGGCACCACCACTTCGTCACCGGGGCGCAGGCCGCACGCGCGCAGCAGGAGAACCAGCGCGTCGGTGCCGCTGTTCACCCCCACCACGTACTTCGCGCCGGTGTACGCGGCCAGCGCTGCTTCCAATTCGACGACCTTGTGACCATGTGAGTACTTTCCGCGGTCCAGCACGTCGATAATGTGCCTGCTCGTGGCGGGCCACAATTCCGAAAACGACGCTGATTGGGTGAATAGTGGAACGGTCAACTGTTCGCCTCCGCTGTCGGAACTCTCCGACGATCCTAATTCGGGGCCCGGTACCAGGACGGCGAAAGCATCGTGGAGCTGGAGAGTTTCCATAGCCATTGCCGTCACACATCCCGTTCTACACTGCTG
>NZ_JBHVXZ010000236.1:0-5804 GCF_042881395.1 Amycolatopsis sp. NPDC058278
GCGCCGCCGATGAGTTCCTGGAGCTTGCGGGCGTAGACGGCATCCGGCTTTTCGGGCTTGGCTTCGAACTGCAGCAGCTTCGTGTGACGGAACACATCGTCTCCCTTCCGAGCCGCGGAGTTCCCCCGATCGGCCGCGTCAATCGGGGAAACGCGTTGTTTGACGGGTTCCGGACGGGCTATCCGATCGGGTGATCGTCGTGAGAGGAGGTGGTCCCGGTGCTCGCCCGGCACAATTCGGTGTGGCTGGTGCCCCGGCACGGCGCACTCGCGAAGGCGTCCGCCGTCGGCGTGCTGGACCGGACGACGTACTCGCAGCTGCGCGACGAGTTGCTCGAGTTCGCGGCCGATTCCGAGGACGGCGTGCTGATCGACGTCGAGCGCCTCGAACTGCGCGACCGGGCGCTGATCCGGGTGTTCGCCCTGGTCGCCCTGTGTGTCGGCGAGTGGCCCGCGATCCCGTTCGCGTTGGTGACGGGCCGCCCGGAGCAGCGCGCGGCGCTCGCGGCGAGCGGCGTGCCGGTGTACGCGGACACCGCCACGGCGGAGGCGGCGCTGACCCGCCCGGCCGGGCGAAGGGTGGGCCGCCTGCTCGACCGCTCGCCGCGCACGTCGGCGCGTGCCCGCGGATTCGTCCGCGGGATCTGCGCCGAGTGGATGGTGCCGGAGCTGGCCGAGGACGCCGAGCTGATCGCGACCGAGCTGGTCGAGAACACGCTCCGCCACACGGATTCGGCGCCGCGGCTGCGGCTGGAGCTGCGCCGCGGAACCCTGTCGGTGGCGGTCTCCGACGAGAGCCGGCGGCCGGCGGTGCTGCGGGAGGGCCTCGACCTGGCCCGCGTGGGGCTGGGGCTGCGGATGATCACGAAGGTCGCGAAGCGGTGGGGGAGCAGCCGGTCCCGCTCGGGCGGGAAGACGGTGTGGGCCCTGCTGGCCCGCCCGTGAGCCGCTGAGGACTCACCACCGTCCCGCCCGCCTCGGCCCTTGCCACGGAAGGAAGCGCCGGGTGCGGGCCTGGTTCATCGTGCCGTCCGGGCTCGAGAAGCTCAGCCCGGTGCGCCCGCGAACGTCACCGCTCGCCCGGCTTGAAGGTCGACCAGCGAGTCGCTGAACTCGAAGTAGTACTTTTCGCCGATCCGCAGGACGGGGATCTCGAGGCCGTCCTTCACCACCGTGCCGGCCGCGCTGTCCGGGTTGAGCTGCAGCACGGCCGTCGGGTGATCCGTTACCGCGGTCGTGACGGGGTGTCGCCGCCGCGCTCGGTGCCCCGGGGGCGGAAGTCGCGTTCGGTTTCGACGTCGCCTTCCGGCGTGTGGACGAAGTGCCCGACCCGGCGCTTGCGCGCGATCTGCCGCCCCGCCAGGACGGCGTCGACGCGGCGAGGAGAGGTGTTGGACGCCCGGCGGCCGCCTTCGACGCGGTTCTTCCACAGTCCGTCTTCGTAGTAGGTGTGCACGTCACCCTCCGCCACGACGCCGCCTCCCATCGTGAGTGCTGGAAGGCTGCGGATGCCCGGGGACGTAGCGGACAAACGCTATCCGGCGTTCAAGCCAGCCGGAGTACTTCGATGGCGTTGTCCTTGAGGATCAGCGGCCGCACTTCGTCCTTGAGCTCCAGCTCGGCGAAGTCGGCGAGCCAGCGGTCCGGGGTGATCACCGGGAAGTCGGACCCGAACAGGACTTTCCGCTTCAGCAGGGTGTTGGCCGCGCGGACCAGCTGCGGTGGGAAGTACTTCGGCGACCAGCCCGACAGGTCGATGTACACGTTCGCCTTGTGCGTCGCGACCGAGATCGCTTCGTCCTGCCACGGCACCGACGGGTGCGCCAGGATCACCGTCAGGTCCGGGAAATCCGCGGCGACGTCGTCGAGCAGCATCGGGTTCGAGTACCGCAGCTTGATGCCGTGCCCGCCCGGCAGGCCGGCGCCGATGCCGGTCTGCCCGGTGTGGAACAGGGCCGGAACACCCAGTTCGGCGATCGCCTCGTAGAGCGGGTAGTACCGGACGTCGTTGGGCTCGAACGCCTGCAGGCTCGGGTGGAACTTGAACCCGCGCACCCCGTGCTCGGCCACGAGCCGCCGCGCGCGGAGCACGGCGGCCTTGCCGGCGTGCGGGTCGACCGAGCCGAACGGGATGAGGACGTCGGCGTGCTCGGCGGCGGCGTCGGCGATCTCCTCGCTCGAGAGCGCGGGGTGGCCGGTCGCGGCCGGCGCCTCGACCGTGAAGACGACGGCGGCCATCTGCCGGGCCCGGTAGTGCTCGGCGATCGCGGTCACCGTCGGCGTGCGGTCCTGGCCGGCGCGGAAGTACTTCGCGGAGGCGTCCAGCAGTTCCTGGTCGAGGGCGAAGCAGCCGTGGCCGTCTTGTTCGACGTGGGTGTGGACGTCGATGGCGGTCAGGGAGGAAAGGTCCACGAGGAGCTCCAGGGTCAGGGCAGGTCGGGCTGCGCGGCCTTGGCGGCCAGCAGCTGGTCGAGGACGGCGTCGCGGGCGGCGACGAGCCGGTCGTGGTCGGTGCCGGCCAGTTCGGCGTCGACGCCGGCGACGAGGGTCTCGGCGAGTTCCGGCGTCAGGTGGACGCGGCCCAGGTCGCGCCACCACTGCTCGGTGGGCGGGCCGAGGTGCCGCAGGATGTGCGCGAGCCCGCCCGCGCCACCGGAGAGGTGCTGGTTGACGAACGGGCCGAGCACGGCCCAGCGCAGACCGGGCCCGTTGGCGATGGCGGCGTCGATGTCGGCGACCGTCGCGACGCCGCGTTCGACGAGGGAGTACGCCTCCTGCCACAGCGCGGCCTGCAGCCGGTTCGCGACGTGGCCGGGTACCTCCCGCGTCAGCCGGATCGGCCGCTTGCCGGCCGCGGTGTAGAACTCGACCGCGCGGTCGACGACCTCGGGCGTGGTTTCGGTGCCCGGGACGACTTCCACGAGCGGGATCACGTGCGGCGGGTTGAACGGGTGCCCGACGACCACGCGCTCGGGGTGCTTCGGGCAGCCGCGCGCGATGACGCTCGGCAGCAGCCCGGACGAGCTGCTCGCCAGGATCACCTCCGGCCGCGCGGCCTCGTCGAGCACGGCGAACAGGCGGTGCTTGACGTCTTCGCGCTCGGGTCCGTTCTCCTGCACGAAATCCGCGTCCGCCACCGCGGCGCCGGCGTCGGTGGCGAAGCTCAGCCGCTCCTGCGAAGCGCCTTCGGCGAGGCCGAGCCGGAT
Organism: Amycolatopsis sp. NPDC058278; assembly: GCF_042881395.1. Taxonomy (NCBI): domain Bacteria; kingdom Bacillati; phylum Actinomycetota; class Actinomycetes; order Pseudonocardiales; family Pseudonocardiaceae; genus Amycolatopsis; species Amycolatopsis sp. NPDC058278. The sequence goes on from NZ_JBHVXZ010000236.1 coordinate 3,206, forward strand.
CAGCGTGGGCCAGTGCGCGGCGACGTCGGCGCGCAGGCGGTCTTCGGCGCCGGGCGCCGGATCGGTGGCGACGACGTCGTAGCCGCGGGCGAGGAAGTGCGCGGCCCAGCCGGCCCCGATCACGCCGGTCCCGACGACCGCGATGGTGGTGATCCGGCGGGGTTTCGCCGCGTGGCCGGCGGGGTCTGAGCTGTGCCCGACGGTGAAGCCCGCCCTCCGGCGATCGAGACGTACGCCTGCAGCGACCCGGGAGGGGCCAGGACGTCTCGCGCGGCGACGTCGTCCGGTCGTGCGCCGCGGAGCAGTTTCTTCACCGGCAGCTCCAGTTTCTTCCCGGTGCGGTTGCGGGGGATCGACGGCACGGCGGTGATCGCGTCCGGCACGTGCCGCGGCGAGAGCGCGCTCCGCAGCGCCGAGGCGATCTTGCCGCGCAAGGCGTCGTCGAGTTCGGCGCCGGACCGCAGCGCCACGAACAGCCGGAGGTCGCCGTTGCCGCCGGCGGGGTCTTCGAGGTGCACGACGAGGGAGTCCTCGATCTCCGGGAGCTCCTCGACGACGGCGTAGAACTCGGCGGTGCCCAGCCGGACGCCGCCGCGGTTGAGGGTGGCGTCCGAGCGGCCGGCGATGACACAGCTCCCCTCGGGCGTGAACCGGATCCAGTCGCCGTGGCGCCAGACGCCGGGATAGGTCGAGAAGTATGTGTCGCGGTAGCGCTCACCCGAGTCGTCGCCCCAGAACCCCACCGGCATCGACGGCATCGGGGCGGTGATCACCAGCTCGCCCAGTTCCCCGACGACCGGGGCACCGTGCTCGTCGAACGCCTTCGCGTCGACGCCGAGGCAGGGGCCGGAGATTTCGCCGGCCCGCACCGGCTGCAGCGGGCTGCCCTGGACGATGCCGCTGCACACGTCGGTGCCGCCGCTGCCGACGTTGAGCAGGACGCCCGGGAACCGCTCGTGCACCCAGCGGAAGCCTTCGGCGGGCAGCGGGCTGCCGGCCGCGCCGAGCTGCCGCAGCGCGGAGAGGTCGTGCTCGGCGGCCGGGTCGAGGCCCGCTTTCCGGCACGCCATCAGGAATCCCGGGCTCGCGCCCATCAGCGTCGCGCGCGTCTCCTCGGCCAGGCGCCACTGCCAGGCCAGGTCCGGGTGCAGCGGGTTGCCGTCGACCAGCACGATCGACGCGCCGGTGAGCAGCCCCGACACCAGCGCGTTCCACATCATCCAGGCGGTGGTGGAGAACCACAGGATCCGGTCGCCCGGGCGCAGGTCCCAGCTGAGGCCGTGGTTCTTGAGGTGTTCCAGCAGGATGCCGCCGTGGCCGTGCACGATCGCCTTCGGCTTGCCCGTGGTGCCGGAGGAGAACAGCACGCACAACGGGTGCGCGAAGCCGACCGGTTCGAACCCGGGGGCGCTTTTGGTGAGTAGATCGGCCCAGGCGAGCGTGCCGGGCAGGTCCTCGCCGCCGTAGGGGACGTGCACGACGTGCTCGGCGGTGGGCAGGCCCGGGCGGATTTCGGCGACTTCGGCGCGGCGGTCGACGTCCTTGGCGCCGTAGCGGTAGCCGGACACCGTCAGCAGCACCCGCGGCTCGATCTGGCCGAACCGGTCGACCACCGACCGGGCGCCGAACTCGGGCGCGCAGGAGGCCCAGATGGCACCCAGGCTCGCGACCGCGAGGTAGGCGACCACGGCTTCCGGGATGTTCGGCAGGTAGGCGACGACGCGGTCGCCGCGCCCGACCCCGAGCCGGGCCAGCCCCGCGCGGGCGCGCGCGACCTGGTCGCGCAGCTGGTCCCAGGTCAGCTCGGTGCGCTCCCGCGTCTGGGAGTAGGCGATGACCGCGGCGGCGTCGCCGGGGCCGTGGCCGAGGGCGTGTTCGGCGTAGTTGACGGTCGCGCCCGGGAACCATTCCGTGCCGGGCATGGTCCGGTCGGGCACCACCGCGGTGGCCGGGGTGTGCAGGCGGACGCCGAAGAAGTCCTTGATCGAGGACCAGAAGCCGCCGAGGTCGGTCACCGACCACCGGTGCAGGGCCGCGTAGTCGTCGAAGGAGTGCCCGCGGGCTTCCAGCCACCGCAGGTACCGGCCGATCTCGGTGGTTTCGCGGACGTCGGGGGCGACCGGGCGCAGGATCATCGGCCGACCTTCCCGGCGCGCTTTTCGAGGAACGCCTGCATCCGTTCCTTCGCTTCGGCGCTGCCACTGGCGACGGCGGCCATCAGCGCCTCCATCAGGTAGCCCTCGGCCGGGTTGGCCTCGGCGATGCGGGGGAGGGCCTGCAGGACGGCGAAGTTCGTGATCGGCGAGTTGTCCGCGATCTTGCGCGCCAGGCCGAGCGCGTGCTCCAGGCCGTTGTCCACGCGGTAGTGCGACAACCCGGCGGCGTGGCCCTCGTCGGCGTCGAGCACCCGGCCGGTGAGCATCATGTCGGCCATCCGGTGCGCGCCGATCAGCCGCGGCACCCGCACCGACGCGCCGCCGCCGACGAACAGCCCGCGCTGGCCCTCCGGCAGCGCGTAGAACGCCGAGGGTTCGGCGACGCGGATGTGCGCGGCGGCCGCCAGTTCCAGGCCGCCGCCGACGACCGCGCCCTTGAGCAC
>NZ_JBHVXZ010000237.1:0-5779 GCF_042881395.1 Amycolatopsis sp. NPDC058278
CTGCTCGTGCTGGACAACTGCGAGCACTTGGCGGACGGGGTGGTGGTGCTGCTGGAACAGCTCCTCGCCGGCAGCCCCCGGCTGGCGGTGCTCGCCACCAGCCGGGCCAGGTTGCTTGTGCCGTTCGAATGGGTGTTCGCGGTGCCCGGGCTGTCCGTCGAGGCCGACGACGGTGGCGTGGGAGACGCGGTCGAGCTGTTCGTCGGGCGAGCCGCGGCCGGCGGGAGCCCGCCGATGTCCGGGGACACGAGGCGTATCGCCGCGATCTGCCGGGGCTTGGACGGCATGGCGTTGGCGATCGAGCTGGCCGCCGCCCGGTTCCCGTCGCTGGGGCTCGATGGGCTGGAAGCCGGGCTGGCCGACCGGCTACGCCTGCTGACCGGCGGCTCGCGCGTCGACGACCGGCATCGTTCGGTGCGTTCGACGCTGGACTGGAGTTACGCGCTGCTCACCCGGTCCGCTCAGGCGGTGTTGCGTCGGGTCTCGGTTTTCGCCGGCCCGTTCACCTCGGTCGCGGCGGCGGCCGTGGCGGGCCGGCCGCCGGCGCCGGCCGGCGCCGTGCCCACCATTTTGGCCGGACTGGCCGAGCAGAGCCTGCTGGTCGCGATCGTGGGGCCGGGCGGGACTCGCTACCGGGTCTGGGAAACCATCCGCCAATACGGTGCCGACCGGCTCGAAGAGGCGGGCGAGTCGGTCGAGGCGTTCTCGCGTCATCTGAGCTGGTGCCTGGAGGAAAGTGCTGCGCTGGCGTCCCGGGAACCGGTCGATGCTTGGCGGACGGCGTTCGACGAGCTCGCCGACGAGCTGCGGAGTGCGCTGGCCTGGGCGGCGCGATACCGCCCGGATGCTCACCGGCTGGCGATCGGTCTGGCCGACCTGAGTTTCACGCGGGGCCTGCCCGGGGAGGCGCAGCGGCGCTATGAGCAGGCGGCCGGGCTCGCCGCCGACGACCTGGCCGCCGCGGACGCTCTGCGCAGTGCGGCGGGTGCCGCGGAGTCGCGGCATGCCGGCAACGCCGCTTTGCTCTTGCGCCGGGCCGCGGCCGACGCGGCGCTACGCGCGGGTGATCGCGCCGGTGCGGCCGGTGACCTCGCCCGGAACGCCGAGTTCATCAATCGCTGCTCCGGGCTCATGGCCACCGCACCCGCGGCCGGCGAGGTGGCGGCGCTGATCGCCGAGGGTCGGGCGTTGGCCGGCGACGACCTGGTCGCGCGGGCGCGCCTGCTCACCGCCGAGGCGTTCGACGGCGCCACTGACGATCCGGCCACCGTCGGACTCGTCGAGCGCGCGCTCACGCTGGCTCGCCGCGTCGGCGACCCGCTGATCGAAAGTGCCGTCCTGGACCAGCTCACCGCCGTGCAGCTCACCCGGGGAGACGTCCGCGCCGCCGCGGCCAGCGCGTTGCGGCGCAGCGAGCTGCTCGTGCCGATCGCGGTGACGGCCGCATCCGCGATGGAGCTCCTCGACGGCGTGGGCATGGCCGCCAACTGCGCCATCGCGGCCGGCGACCTGCCGGCCGCGAGAAGACACGCCGAACGCCTGCGGGATCTGCCGTTCTACCGGGAACAGGGACACCTGGCGACCAGGCTGATGATCGTCGTCACGACGCTCGCGGGTGACTGGGACGAGACGATCTCGCTGGCCGAGCGATTCCGTGCGGACTGGGAGAGGGCGGGACGGCCCCGGGCCGGCAACCTCAGGCGGGCCCCGCACGCGGTCGCGACGGTGCACGGACTGCGCGGTAACGACGACGGCCGGGCAGCGTGGCTGGACATCATCGGCACCGTCGAGCCGCCCGGGCGCGCCCCGTCGGAACTGCACTTCGGCGAGTACCTCGACGCCTTGCTCCTGCTGCACCGCGGCATGCCCGGGCAAGCGGCGCAGGTGCTGGGCACGCCGCCGGAACAGCTGAAGGAGTGGTACAGCGGCTTGTGGCGCCCCTGGTACGCCGCACTGTGGGCCGAGGCGGCCGTGCTGTCCGGGCACGAGGACGTCGCTGCCCGGATCCAGCGCGCACGCCGGGCCGCGGACGGCAACCCGATCGCGAGCGCCATCGTCGACCGCGCAGCGGCCCTGCGAGCCGGCGACCGCGACGGGCTGAGCGCCGCGGCGGCGGCCCTGGACCACGCGGGCTGCCGCTACCAGTGGGCCCGGACGCTCGTCCTCCTCGGCGGGGAACAGCGAGTACGCGGCGAATCCGTGCTGGCCAGCATGGGCGCCACGCCTACGGTTTGGCCGTCACCATCATCTTGACGCCGTTCCCGACCCCGGTGCCGCGTGTCAGTGCGGCAAGGTGGCATGGCGCGACGCCGACCTGGATGGCGGGCCGAGACGCGCCTCGGGGACCTTGTCTACCGGGTCGCCGGACCGGTCAGTTCACCGGCCCAGGCCTGCTTGGCCGGCCCGGCTGGTCCGCCCTGGCCTGCCACAGAGAGGAGCGTGGTGCGGTCGATGCGCGCCGTCGTGGGTCGACGTCTCCACCGAGGCCCACGACCGTCCCAGCAGGCGCGCAGCCAGCGCACCCGGCCATCCGGGTGATAGGAATGGCCGGTGACCGAACCGAACCTGATCGAAGCCGCCGCGGCCGAGGCCGTCACGCTGACCAGCGAGCTCATCCGCATCGACACGACCAACACCGGCGATCCCGACACGCTGGTCGGCGAGCGGGCGGCGGCGGAGTACGTGGCGGAGAAGCTGACCGACGCCGGCTACGAGATCACCTACGTCGAGTCGGGTGGGAAGAACCGGCACAACGTCATCGTCCGGCTCGAAGGCGCCGATCGCGAGCGGGGCGCCCTGCTGATCCACGGTCACCTCGACGCCGTGCCCGCCGATCCGTCGGAGTGGTCGGTCCACCCCTTCTCCGGCGCGATCCAGGACGACTACGTCTGGGGCCGCGGCGCGGTCGACATGAAGGACATGTGCGGCATGGCGCTCGCGCTGGCCCGGCACTACAAGCTGCACAACGTCGTGCCGCCGCGGGACCTGGTCTTCGCCTTCCTGGCCGACGAGGAGGCCGGGGGCAAGTACGGCGCCCAGTGGCTGGTCGAAAACCGCCCCGACCTCTTCGAGGGCGTCACCGAGGCGATCAGCGAGGTCGGCGGCTTCTCCATCACGCTCAAGGACGACGTGCGCGCCTACCTCATCGAGACGGCGGAGAAGGGCATCCGCTGGATGAAGCTGCGCGTGCGCGGCACCGCCGGGCACGGTTCGATGATCCACCGCGACAACGCCGTGACGAAGCTGGCCGAGGCCGTCGCGAAGCTCGGCAACCACCGCTTCCCGCTCGTGCTCACCGACTCGGTGAAGGAGTTCCTCGCCGGCGTCACCGAGATCACCGGCTGGGACTTCCCCGAGGACGACCTCGAAGGCTCGGTCGCCAAGCTGGGCAACATCTCCCGGATGATCGGCGCGACCCTGCGCGACACCGCCAACCCGACCATGCTCACCGCCGGCTACAAGTCGAACGTCATCCCGTCGGTCGCCGAGGCGGCGGTCGACTGCCGGATCCTGCCGGGCCGCCTGGAGGCCTTCGACCGCGAGCTCGACGAGCTGCTCGGCCCGGACATCGAGAAGGAGTGGATGGAGCTCCCGCCGGTCGAGACGACTTTCGACGGCGCGCTCGTCGACGCGATGACCGCCGCGGTCCTGGCCGAGGACCCGGGCGCGAAGACGCTGCCGTACATGCTTTCCGGTGGCACCGACGCGAAGTCGTTCCAGGAGCTGGGCATCCGCAACTTCGGCTTCGCGCCGCTCAAGCTGCCCGCGGACCTCGACTTCTCGGCGCTCTTCCACGGCGTCGACGAGCGGGTCCCGGTCGAGGCGCTGAAGTTCGGCACCCGCGTGCTGGACCGGTTCCTGCGCACGTCCTGATGACCGGGTTCGCGCTCGCCGACGGCACGCCCCTGCAGGTGACCCGCAGGGGCGACCCGGCCGCGCCGGTGACCGTGGTGTTCGTCCACGGCTACGCGCTCGACCAGCGCAGCTGGGGCCGGATCGCGCCGCTGGTGCCGGACGCCGCCGTCGGGCCGGTGGCCGTGCTGACCTACGACCAGCGCGGCCACGGCGGCTCGGGGCGAGCGCGGCGCGGGACCGCCACCATGGCGCAGCTCGGCGACGACCTCGCCGAGCTGCTGGCGCGGGAGGTGCCCGAGGGCCGGGTCGTGCTGGTCGGCCACGACATGGGCGGCCTGGCCATCATGTCGCTGTCACAGCGGCACCCCGAGCTGTTCGCCGCGCGGGTGTCGGGGCTGGTGCTGCTGGCGACGTCGTCGGGCACCCTCGCCGCGGAGGTGTCGGCGGCCTGGCCGAACGCGCTGGGGAAGCTCGCCCGCGACCTCGAGGCGGTGCTCGGCTCCAAGCTGTTCGGCGTCGTGCGGGAGCACACCAGCCGGGCGGTCAGCGCGGGGCTGCGCTGGTGGCTGTTCGGCGACGACCCGGACCCGGACCTGGTCGAACTGACCGTGAAGATGATCCGCGGCAACTGGCCCCACACCGTGTCCCTGTTCCGCCCGGCCATGGACGCCTACGCCCGCGACGCCGCGTTGGCGCAGGTCGGGGGCCTGCCGGTGACGGCGATCGTGGGGGAGCGGGACCGGATCGTGCGCGCGTCCGACGTGGAGCAGTGGGTCCGCGGCCTCGGCAACGGCACCGCCGTCGTGCTGCCCGGTGTGGGGCACGTGGTGCCGCTGGAGGCCGCGGCCCAGGTGCTGCCGCGGGTCGTCGCGCTGGTCAACGCGAGCCACCGGAGCTGAGCTCTCACCCGGCGCGGGTGCCCGCGGCGAGGAAGATCGGCACGGCGACGAACAGCCGGTCGTCGCGGGCCCGGGTGGCCTGCTCGGCCAGCCACGTCCCGTCGCCACCGAGGTTGGCGAGCACCGGCAGGGCCGCGGCGTCGGTCCACACCAGCGTGTGGACCTCGACGGTGACGTCGGTGAACCCGTTGTCCAGCAGGAGGTTCCGGTACCGCCGGGCGATCCGGGGGTGGGGCATGCCGTCCGCGCGGGTGTGGACGATCTCGCGGGTGCGTCCGGGATCGTCGGAGTCGATGACGATGGTGTCCCAGTCCTGGCCGGTGAGCACCGCGCGGCCGCCAGGGGCCAGGACGCGCCGGGCCTCGGCGACGGCGAGCGCGGGTTCGGCCACGACGTGCAGGACCTTGTCGGCGCGGTAGCCGGTGACCGAGCCGTCGCCGAGGGGCAGGGCGGTGGCGTCGGCGACGTGGAACTCGCCGGCGGGCCAGCGGGCGGCGGCCGTCCCGATCATGGCCGGGTCGGCGTCGACGCCGATGGCCCGCACCCCGCGGGCGGCCAGCTCGCCGACGGCCCGGCCGCTGCCGCAGCCGACGTCGAGCACGGCTTCGCCGAGGGCCGAATAGGTGCGTTCCCGCAGTTCGACGGCTTGCGGTCGGTCGTCGAGGGCGTCAAGGAGCGTGAGCAACGTGGACATGCGGCCCATCCTGCGACTTAATGCCGGGATGAAGTCAATCGGCGAAGTGGCGGCCCGGTTCGGGTTGCCCGCTCACGTGTTGCGCTACTGGGAAGCGGAAGGGCTGCTGACCCCGGCCCGCGTGGGTCCGCGGCGCCGCTACACCGATGCCGACCTGCGCCGGGTGGCCGCCATCCTGGTCGCGAAGGAAGCCGGGTTCGAACTCGCGGACATCCGGACGATGCTGACCGCCCGGTCCGCGCCGGACCGGGCGGCGATGGCGGCCCGCCAGCGCGAGCGGCTGCGGGCCCGGATCGCCCGGGCGCAGGCCGCTCTCGAGCTCCTGGAGGGC